>JAITKS010000182.1 GCA_031278315.1 Planctomycetaceae bacterium
TTTCTTCGTCAAACCTATGAGAAACTAACAGCGGAAGGAATGAAAAATTTGATTTATGCGGAAGGTCAACATTTGTTGGGAGATGACGACGAAGGAACAGTTGATTCTTCGCATCCTACCGATCTTGGCATGTTTCGTATGGCGGATATTCTCGAACCGATTTTGAGAAAAACGCTCGAAAAATAAAATTTCATTTTTCATTTTTGGTGATAGTTTATATTTTTTTGAGAGTACAAATAGACGAAAAAAATATGAAATAAAATTTTCATGTATTTTGTTATTTCGCATGTTCCGTAATCACAAAAAAATTCCGCTGATATTTTACAAAATTGTTATTTTCTATTTTTTTATTTTTTCGTGAATTTTGTATTTTCGTGAATTTCGTATTTCACAAAAAAATTTGTGCCGTACTATCAATTGCAGTTCAAGCCGAAAATTCACGAAAATTTAAGTGTGAATAGTTTGCAATAATCCCCCCGCTTGAAAATTGAACGAAAGGGTATAGAATTTTATGACTTTTATTTTACTGCTCTTGTTACTCCATTGTTCAAGTTGTACATCAACATCTCAATAGGAAACAAAATATACACTTCAAGAACATAACTAAAGAACCTTAACACGATAACTCAAGAATAATAATTTGACACGATAAAATATAAAGTTGTCTAACATTTTTAATAGTTATGTCTGCATATTACGGCGTTTCATGTATGTATAGCAATTATATGCGTCGTACAATGAATTTCAGTGATATAAGTGCATATTCAAGAAAACCTGCCTTCAAGTTAGATAAGCAGGTACAGTTCAAACCGAAAATTAAAACAAGAACAGATTGAAAATAATTATCACTGATGAAATTTAACAAAATGAAATCAACAGAATTAAACCAACAAATTATACTAAAAAACAATTTGTTGGTTTTTTAAATTGTTTTTTGAAAATTGCGATCTGTACGTGAATAGTTCGATAACATTCACGCCGCCGTAATTGACAAGCGATAGCAGACAGTAATTTCAAAATTAATCCCAATGTCAATTAACAAACAGCCTCAAATTAAAGGAGAAAAATCCTAATGGCAATTAAAGTTGGAATCAATGGTTTTGGTCGTATCGGTCGTCTTGTATTTCGCCGCATGCTTGAAACACCTGACAAATTTGACGTAGTCGGCATTAACGACTTAACAGATACAAAAACACTTGCAACACTGTTAAAATACGATAGCACTCATCGCCGTATTAAAGCAGAAGTTTCATTCGATGATAAACATATTATCGTCAATGGTAAAAAAATCCGTATTTACGCGGAAAAAGAACCTGCGAAATTACCATGGGGCGAAATCGACGCAACTATAATTCTCGAAAGTACAGGTCGATTCACCTCGAAAAAAGACGGCGAAAAAGCCGGTTTCGATTCTCATCTTGACGCCGGAGCAAAAAAAGTTGTTATAAGCGCACCCGCAAAAGGCGCAGACTTAACATGCGTTTGCGGCGTAAACGATGATAAATTAAATGCGTCTTTGAAAACAGTGTCAAATGCAAGTTGTACAACAAACTGTCTTGCCCCTGTTGCAAAAGTTTTGCATGAATCATTTGGAATTGTCAAGGGTTTTATGACCACAGTTCATTCATATACGAATGATCAGGTCGTTCTTGATATCCCGTATAAAAATATTTATCGCGGCCGTGCTGCTGCTTTAAATATTATTCCCACAACAACCGGAGCTGCTACAGCCGTTGGTGAAGTCCTACCCGAATTAAATGGAAAATTAACCGGATATTCATTACGCGTTCCTTCGCCGACTGGTAGCTGTGTCGATCTAGTTGTGCAAACAGATAAAAACGTTACTATCGACGCCGTAAATGCAGCAGTAAAAGAAGCAGCAAACGGAAAAATGAAAGGAATTTTAGCTTACAACGAAGACCCAATTGTATCGACAGATGTCGTTGGTGATTCGCATAGCTCCATTTTCGTTCCTGAATGGACAAGTGTTATAGGCGATAACCTCGTAAAAATCTTGTCTTGGTACGATAACGAATGGGGTTACAGTTGCCGATCCGTTGACTTAATTGAGAAATTATCAAAACTCTGATTCAAGTTGACAAAATAACCAATAACTGAATTGACTTAATAAATAAAAAACGAAAAAAAATTTGTCAAGTAATTAAAGATTCAATATTGGTACAAGTTAATTTCGATCAGTTTAAGTTGTAAAAAATTTATACGTCTCCCAAAGACGATTAAAATAGGTAACTTTGCAAAAAGTTACCTATTTGTTTTAATTTTTTAAACACGAAACCACGAAAAAATATGAAACAAAAATTTTTCGTGTATTTCGTTATTTAGTGTATTTCGTGATCTTAAAAAAACAGAAATTTCGCTGAAATATTATTTCTAATTAAATTCCGCATGCTTTTTTTATTCTAGTTAATACAGTTGCTGCTTTTTCGGAAGCTCTTTTTGCGCCGTCTGATAGAATTTTTTTTACATATTCAGGTTTTGATACTAACTCATCCCGTTTTTTTCTTGCGGTTGCAAAATATGCTTCTGCCAATTCAGCTAGTTCTCTTTTTATTTCACCGTATCCGAACCCTCCTTTTCGATAACGTTCTGCTAATAATTGAGTCTGCTCCGGCGAAGCAAATAAAGAATAAAGCTGAAAAAGATGATCACCTTCAGGGTCTTTAGGAGATTCTACCGGACGGCTGTCTGTTGTTATCCGCATAATTTTTTTCTTTTGAGTTTTCAAATCGTCAAATACTTCAACTGAATTGCCATAACTTTTTGACATTTTTCCGCCGTCAAGTCCGGGTACTTTCGCTGTATCTTTTACAATGTACGCTTGCGGAATAATAAACGAATCACCAAAAGAATTGTTAAACGAACCGGCAATATCCCTACACACTTCAACATGTTGTTTCTGATCTTCACCAACAGGTACAATTTCAGAATCGTAAATCAAGATGTCCGCCGCCATCAAAACAGGATACGTAAATAATCCTGCATCCGCCGTCAGACCTTTCGACTTTTTATCTTTATAAGCATGACAACGTTCTAATAAACTCATTGGTGTTGTTGTCATCAGAATCCAACATAACTCCGATACCTCTGGAATATCTGATTGAACAAAAAGTGTTGCCCGTTCAGGATCAAGACCGAGCGAAAGTAAATCTACTGCCGCATCAAATGTATTTTGTGATAACAACTCACGATTTCGAATCGTTGTCAATGCGTGAAGATTCGCAATAAAATAAAACGCTGTATCCTGACCATTCTGAAGCTCAATATATTGACGTATCGCGCCAAAATAATTACCCCAATGAAATCGTCCCGTCGGCTGAATTCCTGATAATATTCGCATCGCTAATTTTTGTATTGTATAGACAAATTCTAATAATTTAATTTTATTTAATTTTTAACACAGAGAACAAGAAGTAATTTAAAATTTAAATCATGTTCTCTGATACTTTGATTTCACGGCGGTTGATATCTTTTATTTATGTTAGCGGAATTAAAAAGTATGAGTCAATATGTAAATATGTAAATATACGTACTGTGTTATGAATTTCACAATTTAATTGAGAAGTCATAACTTATGACTGCACACATTATTCGCTATATCGTTGATTACGCCGTTAAGACATAATTCTATAAGATGTAATTCTATTTTTCTGTGAGTTCTTTTACTATTCTTTCGGCATTATAGATTTTTTTTAACGATTCTAAAATAACATCAACATGAACCGAAACGCATCTGCTTATTGTTTCTGTGTAAATGAAATTGTTTGATAACGAATAAATATTACCGTCAAAAACCAATCCTACGACTTCACCTTTTGTATTTATTAACGGACTGCCGCTGTTACCGCCGATGATATCATTTGTTGTTACAAGATTGAATCCGGTTTCTAAGTTTAGTATGTTTTTATTTTTTAACCAACTCGCCGGCGGATTAAAAGGTTCTTGGAATTTCATTGATTCTGCCCGCTCGAACATACCTGCAATATTTGTTACCGGCTTAATATATTTGCCTGATTCTTCATATCCTTTAACGGTACCGTATGAAATTCGCAGTGTAAAAGTTGCATCGGGATAAATAGTATTACCTAATTTTTCAAATCGTTCTTTAGCTAATTTCGTGTAAGCTGCCGTTATTGGAGTATCGAATTCTTCTTCGTATTTTTTTCTCAATTTACGTGCGGTTGGATCGATACTAATAGCGAATTTAATCATTGGGTCATTTGAAGCAATAATTGCATCTAATCCGCCTTCTAATAATTTCCGTCGTACAGTAACATCGCGTAATTTAGAACCTTTAATCAATTTTACAGCTAATTCTTTCGGCGACAATTTGTCAAACATTTCATTATATTCGGCTTTAGCATTTACTTGCGTACCTTTTCGCGGCAACGATGTTTTATATCCGTATTCGTATAACATTGTCAACGAGTCTGTCAATTTAAGTATCTCGACATCTTCATAAATCGGCGAATCATTTAGAATATTCCTTTTTATTGATTCGATATTTCCTTCGCGGTACTCACGTAAACGCTCTGTAGTTTTTTTCTCTTTTTCTTGAGCGAGACGAATAAGTTGACGTGCCAATCTAAAAGTTTGCGAGTTGAAAGCTTCGCCGGTCTCGAAGTAACAGTAATCGGTGTAGAATGAATATAAATTAAGACATTGTTCAGCGATTGTATCTTTATCTTTTAATTTCAGTTCCCACAGCGAAGGAGTTTGAAGTCCATCGAGTTGACCGATTGCACGTTTACGATAATTTTTAACGGCGTCGAGATCGTGTGCTATTCGACGTTTATTTTCAAGAGAACGTTCCGCAAACGCCGAGTAAATAACTTCACGCCGATATAGCCGGTCGAGACGTTCAGGAAAATAGACATCACGTTGAAATTCAAGATGACTACGAGTGAAAGCACGATTCGTTGTACCCGGATGACCTGAAACAAAAACGAGTTCATTTTCTTTAACTCCGTTTGTTGACCATTTCAGATAATGCTTTATCGATGCCGGATTGCCGTTTTCATAAGCACGAAAAAAAGAGCTGTCAACACAATATCGCGGGTACTCATAATTATCGGGATCGCCGCCGAATGCAGCAATATCTTGTTCAGGTGCCCAGACGAGTCGAATGTCTGTATATTTTTTGTAACGATAAAGATGATACTTCCCGCCTTGAAAGAGAGTAATAACTTCGCAATGTAAATTTGTTTTGTTTGCTTCTTCTTGTTCTATTTTACTAATTGCTTCGAGTCGTGCTTTTGCAGCTGTGTTGGTTTCTAAGTCTTTTGTAATTTCATCTAGGTCGGCGGTTATGTCTTTAATGCTGTGCAGCACTATACATTCAAGACCGTGACAAGGTATTTCGTCAGCTAATGTTTCGGCATAGAATCCATTCTTGAGCATGTTATTTTCGGGAGTACTGTGCATTTGTAATTGAGACGCACCTACGTGATGATTTGTCATAATTAAACCGTGCGGCGAAACAAATGAAGCACTTCCGCTGCGTCCAAATCGTACTGAAGACAATCGGATATGTTCAAGCCATTCTTCGGTCAATTCGAAATTATATTTTGATTGTACTTGTTGAACGGGCGGAATTTCAAAGAGCCACATGCCTTCGTCTGCTGTCAACAAAGACCGTGATAAAACGCCTAAAAATAACATCACTGCGAACAGCACGCATGTTAGAATTTGACGGCTTGAAAATATAAAACTAGATTTTCTAAAAAATAAACTAAAATCGGTTGTAAGTGTAAAAAAGTTGAGAGAAAACAAATTAAAAATTATTCGTTTCATTTTTATTTTATTGGTTAATTATTGGTTGGTTGATTAGTTGATAATTGGTTGGTAATTGGTTATTAGTTAAATGACAATTTTTTTTGAATACAATTTACATTTGCATTTTTATAATTGTTGTAGTTATTCAGTAATTGCCCTGAACGGTCAAATCTGAAATAGCGTATGACAACGCCTATACGTAGATTTTTATACGTAAGACTTTTAATCGCCGCCGTAATGAGAATGAAATTTTGCCGATGATTATCAATTCACATTTGTAATTTGTCAACACGTGATAAAGTAATTCACGTGAAGAGGTCATTATCGTACAGAAACAAAAATTATTTGCAACACAGACAAAATATTATCCAAAAAAATTATCTAAAAAAATCATTTCAATCATTTCAATCAAATGACAACTATTCAATAGAATATTTTAATGGAATATCGTAATATACCAATTACACTTTAAAATTCGTTTTTTAGTAATATATCAGTGGAATATTTTTTTTATTAACCACATAGGACACAGAGAACACAGAGAAATCAGATTTTGTAATTTTAGATTTTAAATTTAAGTGAATTACTAAAAAATATTTTAGCCGGCTGGAACGCAGGCGTCCCGCCTGCATCTTTTTTGTACAAAAAACGACTAAAGATGCGGTCGAGACGACCGCGATCCTGCAAAAAAATAAATTATTCCACTGATATATTACATTCGTTTTTTATTTTTTTAATTGAAAATATTGTCAATAAACGTTGCAATATTTTTTAATAAATACAACTTGTTTTTGTATTCGCCCTGCAAGGGCAATTTAAGTTTAAAACGAATACCGAATTTTAAAGTACAATGAGTATAGTGATTAGCGATTCGAACTTATAATCAGTGATAATTTCCGCATGCGAACTAACCACTAACCACTAACCACTAACCACTATACACTAGCCGCTAATCTTTGTGTCTCTGAATTAAAGATGTCCTTTACTTTTTAATTCTCTCATTAACAAATTTATCGACAGAGCATAATTTTTGACAGCATTGGCGTAATCTTTGTTTTTTAGTGCATTTTGCGCTTTTTGTTCACCGATTTCTGCTTCCTTTGATTTAATTTTCATAGATTTGTCAACAATTGCTTGCTTTACATCTTTCAATATCTTTGATAACGAGACCGCTAAATTTTCATCCGGTTGACAATTCGATCTTGTGTACGGAGCTTTGCCGGTTTGTACCGAATGCGTAAATAACGGGTTTCCGAACAAATACGATTTCATTCCAACAAAAAAACAAACCGCAGTAACAGCCGCAACTAATCCAGCTATACCCCCCAAAACAAAATTACCAATCACCGATGCAACGACAACTAACGCAACACAAATTATAGTAATCCCAATCAATATAGAACTCATAAACGGCATTTTTAACTCTTCATTGACCTCCTGTTCCATCGCTGCATCGTATGTTGCCCGCACAATAATAATAGTAGTATTATCAGGACCGCCCCGTAAATTAGTTATATTTATCAAAGTTTCCGCAGCAGTTTCAGGAGGAAGTAACGTTACAATTGCACCTATTTCATTATCTTTCACCTGTCCCGTTAAACCGTCACTGCACGAAAGAAAAATATCACCGATCATTATTCGGTGCGGTCCTTCAATATCAACTTTTAAGTTTTCAGTCGGACCTAAAGAACGCGTTATTTGATTTTTCGGAATATGCAGCGGCGGACAATCAAACGATAACTTATTCGCCTCACAAATCTCCCAAACCAAACTATGATCAAATGTCATCTGCTCGATACAATTTGCCCTAATCCGATATACCCGTGAATCTCCGACATGTGCGATAATTATCCCTTGCGGTGTCATTGCAAACGCATCACAAGTTGTTCCCATCTCGTGAAAAGCGTCTTCCCGCCGGCTTCTTTCACGAATTCTATTATGTGCATCCATAACAGCATGTAAAAGAGCATTGATCGGAATTTCATTAGTACGCTTCAAATAACTTTGCATAACAATATCAACAGCCATTTTACTTGCGACCTCACCCGCCGCATGCGCACCCATACCATCCGCAACAACAAAAAGATGTCCGCGTGTCAGCCATTGATGAACCGTTCCCGCTATATGTTCGCCGAAACTATCCTGATTGTTCGACCGGCGCATCCCTCTATCTGTTATTAGCGTATAAATAATACTCTTTTTCCAATGCG
The DNA here is from genome assembly GCA_031278315.1 of Planctomycetaceae bacterium. Lineage (GTDB taxonomy): Bacteria > Planctomycetota > Planctomycetia > Pirellulales > Thermoguttaceae > WRKP01. Next base: position 8,004 of record JAITKS010000182.1, read on the forward strand.
GAATATTTTCCATCCGTACAAAAAATTATAAATTGAAATCCGCAATGCACCGCAATAAATACACGGATAACACTGCATTTAATACAAATAAACTATAACAATCACACTCGAAATTTCAGTTTTCGTTACAATAAATCAAACCGAAATGTTGACACACAATATCCCGTGTCTCAACAAAGAGACACAAGGCATTGCACGTCTCTACAAAATTTTTTTCGTTTTTAGAAATTTTGCTGATGACATATTATGAATTTACAATTGCTGATCAATGAGAAAAATTTCTACGTTGTTTTCGATGTAGTCGAAACGTTTTTTTGTGAATCTACATTCGAATTTTGCATGTTTTCCTAACCATTTTCTTAAATTATTATCAAGTCCGCCGCGTGAGCTTTGAAGCACGATCCACAGTCTTCCGGTATTGTTGTGATTATTATCGATAATATTTTGCAAGTCTTCAATTGCTTTGTCCGGTACAATGTGTAACGGAATACGCGGAACTCTAGTCGGAATATAATATTCAGCGGTACCCATTGTGAAACCGGTTAATCGGTCGCCTTCTTTCCAATTGTCTGAAACATAAGCAAACGCAGCTCTATTGTCATGCCGATTACCATCCTGATAGTAACTTACTACCGATGGTAAATTCAACATAACACATGCACTAATCCAACTCACAGCTAAAATATATCGGCAGGGCAGGGCGGATCGTAAAATCAAAAAATAAATATCCTGAATAAATAACGATGCCGTAACTATAAACGGAAAAACAAAAAGAATATTATAATTAGGATTATAAATAATCATTAACGGTAGTATCACAATAGAAATTCCGCACACTAAAACACAAAATAACCAATACACACTGCCGGAATCCGCAACCCGAAAAATAGAAAAACATATCCCAAGAATACTAAATAAAAAAAACTGCCAACCAATAACATTAATAAAAGATAATACAGAATGTAACGGCGAATATCCCCACGATAATGACTTATTCCACGCAGCAGCAAGCGGCATAAGATAAAAAATAGCAATCGCAAGTATCAGAATCGACCACAATATAATTATAATAATTGTATATTTTTCTCTAACAGGCGGAATTTTTTTGTCTCCCTTGATTCTTGACCGGATTGTATCAAGAACAATACCTCCCGCAATTCCGCCCCAAATTAAACCGCTCAACGAATGCGTAAATATCATCACAACCGCTAATAGTCCTAGCAAAAATACTAATAACAATAAACGATAAATCACAACATAATATCCTAATAACAAAACTACCGAAATCATAAAGAATGATTGAATATAAAAACGATTACATTGACTGCTTAGAATATGCTCCGGTAAAAACATTACTAATAAAGAAAGAACCAACGCTCCAACAAAACCCAATATCGGTCGAGACATCAGAAAAATCACGCCTATACTCAACGTTCCCAAAACCGCCGTCAAAACCCGTGTTCCAAATTCATTTTCACCAAATAATTTGTAGTCAACCCAATGGATAAAATAAGAAACAAAAATCATTTGCGGTAAACGAACCAACTGCGTTTCCTCCGCTTTCACCGTGCCGTCTTTAAGATATTCTTCTGGAACACTCATTTCGTTAAATAAGATTTTTGTCTCCAACACCGTAAAAAGCTCATCCAAATCAAAAGACCACTCGCCCAGACAATAAAAACGCATCGCACCCGAAATAATAGTCAATAACAAAAATATCAATACATTACTTCTAAACGTTGTCATAAATTTTGAATTGTAGAATAAAACAAATAATTATTGTAACGAAATATCCCAAACGATGTAATCAGCATTAACAAATATAAAACACCAAAAAAATGAAAAGACAACAACAATAAAATATTCTCTGCTAAATAAGTTACAAAAGTTATAAATAAGATTGTTTGTTGTCAATTTGAATTGCATCGATAGATATTCTATTTATTCAAAGGGTGAAATTTTATCGATATTATCGGCAAGGTCAATAGAGTTATTTACCGTTTTGAATATTCGTGTAATTTCGAGTGTTTCGAGTTAAACAAAAATTAAAACAAAAATGTCAAAATAAAAGTTACGAAAAAAACATTTCCGCCGATATATTACAAATTGTATAATTT
>JAITKS010000107.1 GCA_031278315.1 Planctomycetaceae bacterium
CCTCTGCAACATTCGCTTCCGCATTGACATTTTATAGACTTTTCTGCCGGCCATGCGTAATCTATCGTCAATTGTTCGCCTGGAAAAATATCGCGTATTGTTTCAACCCAAATTTCTGCATCGGCGTCATCTTCAAATTCGGGTTCATAATTCTCAATAGTATTATCATAATTCTCATCAGAATCTAAATTGCAAGAATGATTTTTTAACAAAGAATTAGAAATCGGCTTTTTATCCGCCGATTTATTCATTTCAGAATTTGAGTCATTTGAGTCATTTGAGTCGTTTGAGTTGTTGGATTCTGAATTGATTTCTGCTGCTCCGCCGTCTCCGAAAAAACATTCATCGCCGTAGTATTCATCGTCATCGTATTCGTCGTCATCGTATTCATCGCCGCAGCCGTATTCATTGCCGCCGCAGTCATCGATAGAGTTATCAGAATTATCTTTTTCGAGGTCGCTTGTTTCTAAGTTCCCTTCTTCTAACTCTTCATTTTCCAGCATATCGCATTCTCTTACGTATTGTGCCAAAATGCAATTCGGGTCGCAAGAATGATTTAAGTAACAAAACGGCGGCGCAGGTTCAAGTACTTTGTTTTCACTAGCGTCGATACAATAATCACTACCGTAATCAGAACCGATTATAATTTTGCCCGATATGCGTGCTATAGGCGTGCCTTTCGGAATAAAAGCATAAGCAAAAACACCAAGACCATAAGAAGTCTTCTTGATCGTCACCCCAAAAGGAAAAACACGATTACAATCTGCCGGACTGCGAAATGATTGAATATCTTTCATTTAATTAATTTGTTGTAATTACCGTAAGTGAATTTCTAAAAAACCTAATATAAAAATTTATCGTTAGAAGGAACGCGGCCGTCTCGACCGCATGTTTAGGCGTCTTTTGTAAAAAAACAGTGCAGGCGAGACATCTGCGTTCCTCCTAATATTAGTTTTTAGAAATTACCGTAAGTAAAATTTTTTTGTAATATATCTTGAAACATTTTTAACAATTTGAAATTTATTTTCGACAAACTTGTTTTGCTCGGAAAAATAAGATTGAAAATAATATTAGTTTTAAAATTCATAACACAAAAAAGTTGAAAACAAAAATTTCACTGATATATTACAAAAAATCCGCATTCCAATATGTAAGCAAGCAGCTCGAACCGAACAATCTAATGAGATCAGTTTACAAAGATATAAATATTACGAAACTTCTTTATGCAAATAACAAAATCAATAATTGTGCGGTCATGATTCGTAGAAACATAGTCAACGGATACACTGTTGCATACCCAATCGACGGCTTGTCATTACCAGCTGCACCTACGGAGTACGATAGTGCGGGCGGGTCTGTCGTACTTCCTGCAAGCATGCCCATCAATATAAAATAATCTACCTTAAATACTGCATAAGCTAACGTTCCAACAACTAACAAAGGCGTTAATGTAATTATCACTCCAATACCGACCCATAATAATCCGCCTCCGTTAATAATTGTTTCAACAAATTTTTCGCCTGCAATCAAACCGACACAAGCTAAAAATAAACAAATTCCTACCTCACGTAACATCAAAACCGCACTACGTGTAATCCGAGTTGGAAATTTAATACGCGGTCCAAAAGCGCCCATTAATATCGCTACTACTAACGGACCTCCCGCTAATCCGAGCTTAACCGGCTGCGAAACTCCCGGAATATAAACCGGAATACTACCTAAAATAACGCCCAAAAATATTCCAACAAATATCGGAATTAAATGAGGTTCATCACTAGATTGCTTTTCTACTTTAATCGCTGATTCCGCTTGTTTCTCTTTTTGAACCGCTGTACTTAAAAGCTTATTTTCTTTATCAATATCTATTCTAAAAATAAATCGAATAGCAATAATCGAAGCAATAATCCCAACCACACCTAACGGATAAGACATCGCATAAGCCGTTCCTATAATATCTGCGCCTTGTCCTATTTCGCCGCGAGCTTTCAACATGTCGATATAAGCATATTGCGCTGCACCCAATCCGGGCGTGTTCGTAATTGCACCAGAAAGAATTCCAACCATCGTCGGCATCGAAATTCCCGTAATATAATGAATCAAAACCGTAATCAATACAGCAGATAATACAATCGAAACCGCAAGCAAATTAAGAGTTAAACCGCCTGACTTAAATGTAACAAAAAAACTAGGTCCAACTTGCAATCCAACCGCATAAACAAAAAGTATCAGACCAAACTCGCGAACAAAATGTAATACTTCAGGATCAACAAAATGCTTAACACCATGCTTGTCGATACACAGTGAATCAGGAAATTGCATGCCGAAATGACTCGCTGCTATTCCAACAAATAACACAAAAGTCATTCCTAAAGAAATTCCGCATATTTTTATACGTCCTAACGCAATGCCAAGAAAAATAACAAATGCAAATACAAATACTATATGACCAACATTGCTGCCAACTAAAAGTTCATTTATCCAACTCATATTTTTTTTCCAATATTATCTATTAAATTTTAATTTTAATCTTAATTTGTTTGTTATCACAACAAATTATAGTCTTTTCAGGGTTAATTTATTTTTACACGAAATATGTTTATCTCTAGTCAGAAATAATTAAAAATAAAAAATTAAACAAATTTGTTGCAAAAATATTGTAATATACGAATCGTACGATACGTATAATCTGCTGCATAGATTTATAATTGAAATCAATGATTTTAAGCAACAGACTCACTATTTTCAAAACAGTTTTTTCTGATATTTTGTTTGTTCAACAGATCAGCCGATTGATAAGCGTTTGTCAATTTTGTCTATAAAAATTTACCTAAAAATAATTATCCAGCAAACTCTAGAAAAAATTAAGCTTAATCAATTCGGCGGAAAATAAGATAACACACAAATGCATATCATCTCACTCTTTGGATACTGAAAATGATTGATCCAGAATCACCAAAGAAGGAATAACTATAGCAGAATCGGCGAACACTATAACAAAATCACAAATAAACGCAAGAGCAATAAAGAAAATTTTATTTTACCGTTCACGTTTTAATTATTGAAATTGTTGTTTTTTTCTTTTTTATTGCTATATTTCGCATATTGATAATCAGTAACCTTTCGTATGTATACCATTCTTACTTTATAATCCGTCTTGACGTGTATTTTATGAATTGTTATTATTTGCGAGTTGTTTTTAATTCGTCAACAACAAAACAATTTAATTATGAGTTACAATATCCTTCAAGATCAAATTCAGGAACTTCAAACGCAGTATTATAAGAATCGCGGTCATCGTTTTTCGGATCGTATTCGTGTAGTGATTGCGCTTGCTCACGGATTTATAGTTTCAGATCTTGCTTTATACTATTCATACTTAAAAATTCGGTATTTGTTTCGGTATTTATTTTAATACCAAAATCCGCCCTGAAAGGGCGATCGGATATTGAAGCAATATGGTTAATTGTCTGAACTATGATTTTTGTGATTTGTATGATTGAAATGATTTTTTAAAACACGAAACACACGAAATTACACAAAAAACACAAAACCTTATTACCTTATTATTGAAAGATGATTTTTTAATAAGGTAATAAGGTTGGTGTGGTGCGGCG
>JAITKS010000108.1 GCA_031278315.1 Planctomycetaceae bacterium
TTGCAATATTTTTTAATAACTACAACTTGTTTTTGAGTCAAAAAATTGTCTATGTTTTCGCCCTGCAAGAGCAATTTAAGTTTAAAACGAATACCGAAATTTAAAGTGTGAAAAGTATAACTTAAATAACATGTCACCCAATATACAAACTACACAAAAATTAAATCATAAACATAAATTATTGATAATTAAAAATTGATCTGGAACGGTTATATAGTATTGTTTATAATCCGCAATGTTATACGTAATCATTCACAAATTATCCGGTCGTACTATGAGATTAATAAAGTGCCGCCCCCGCGGGACTTGATAAGGTAAAGGATTGATAATTTGAAAACAAAAAAATTCAACCGATATATTACTAATTTTGTATTTTATTAATTTATATGAGAAATTTAATTTATTTATTGATTCTTTGTGTCTTGTTTATTTGTCAATCCGGTTGTTGTAGTTCTTTGAACAATGGTACTTGGAATGACACTTTGTCGGGATTTTGGAGTTGGAAATCGGGTGCCGCAACTGCTCCCGAATCTGCTACGTTTGCAAATCAAGGATTGTATCTTGGTCAACAGAGCCGCTATATCTCTCCGCCTTCAAGCGATTCTGTTGCTGCTTCACCTACAACTGCCGCCGCAACTTCACCGCCTGCAACACCAACTCCAGAACCCGTTGCTATCCAAAATCCAATAACATCAAATACTACAACTACAACGTTTCCTTCAACCACAACGTTTCCTTCAACTACAACAAATCCTCCATCGGCATCCGCAAATTCAATTACCCCTTTAACTCCAACAGGAACACCAACATCAATTCCTGTTTCACACACACCTTACACAAATCCATTTGATACAACAACTACACCGAATACAGTTCCGGCAACTCCAACATTCGCCGATTTTCCAACAAATTATCTTGCAACATCAAATTCTGCTTCTGCCCAACCAAACCAATCTTTCGATTTTGCTGTACCTCAATCCGACCCCGCTTTATCAACTCCATCTATCGCTAACAATAACAACAATACAACAACCGGTTCAATCAGTTCGGCAGAATCATTATTCGGACCAACTCAAAATCTCAACACAAATAAAAATTCAAATATAACAAATACTCCAAATATCGCACCGCTAAACAATAATAACAACCAAAATAATCCGGCAGCAAACAATGTAATCAACCCCAATGTCCCGTTGACTACTTACGAAATAGCTGTAGGCGGAACCGCCGAAACCGCATACCAAAGCATGCAAACAAAAACTGCAACTCAAATTAAAACCTCACAAAACGGCGTTACTACTATAACTGCCGCTAATTCTTTACCCGTAACAAGCTCTTCACATTTCGTTACAGAAATTGAACAAGCAAAATAAATGTCCAACACCGTAACTAGATTATTCCGAATAATCGTTATAATCGTTAAAGTTTTCTTATTTTAATGCCGATACCTTTATTCGGACATTGATAATGTGATATTTTCATTTGTAAAAATGTTCCGAAATTGTAAGCGTGATCTCATTATGTTCAATATCAAATTACAGCTGAAAGTAAATACGATGAATATAATTTTGAATCGCACTTTTGCATGAAATTCATGATTCTTATTTTTTAACGAGCGGCGGTTTCCGATATGTTTTTTCTGTTTAACTATTTTGGGTTAATAATTTTTTGCGTTGTAATATTCGTTTTAACAACAAATATTCGGCGTAAATTTTACGTAACAATAATTCAGACTTGCTGCATTTATACGATAATTATTAGCTTATTCTCTACTGAATTATTTGCATCTTCCGTTTTTGACGAAGTATCTTTGTTAAACGGAATAGACTTGATTTATCGTAACGAAAATTACAATATCTCCGGTTGCGAAAATGAATCGGAACTAGATACAATTGATTATTCAACAATACTTGCTCAATCGAAACGCGGCACAGGCGGTTGTCTGTGGAGTAATTTATATTATTCAGATACGAAATTAAAACCAAAAAATTCGCCGACAAAAATCAAACCTGAAGATTACGGTATCCAAATCGGATTAGATGTTTTAACAGATCACGAAGTTTATTCGACTTTCACGTTCAATGTAAATGAAGCAAAAATAAAATTCGGTAACCAATTTAAATCAACTAATGACAATTTCCTATTTGGTTACGGCAAGATTTATCATTGGCAAGTAGCTCATGTCGGACTTGGTGCGAGTGTCGGTTATGATCAATATCGAATTTCGTCAACGGGTCAAAATTTCGACGGACAAGGACTTCAATCGCGGCTTGACGGTGAGTTCGGTTTGAGTTTTATTTTCAAGAGATGGGAAATCAAACCGTTTTACGCAATGCAATATAATTTTGTTTATCATGGAAAAATAGATTCGGCTGCTAACAATGTTGCTTTCAGCGATTGGAATGGTCATGGTTTAACACAACTTATCGGACTGCGGTTAAATTGGAAACCAATAGAAAATACGTTATTACTACAATCACGAATAACGTGGATTCATGAGCTGCTTAACAATCCGCCTCCGTTTTATTCTTCTTATTTTTCGTCGGTCAAGGGTAAAGGGGCGACAACGCCGTCGATATACTTTTTCGACGGTAATATCGGTCGAGATTGGGTGTGGATCGGATTAGGACTCAAATGGAGTTTTTGGCACCAAAGAAGTCTATTTATCGACTACGACATCGCACTAAACGAGAGGCAAACTACACATCTTATAAATTTAGGGCTTTGCTTCGGATGGTAAAAATTTGATATTTTATCAGTAGAATAATTGTTTTCGTTTTTTTGGTTGTTTACGAATTTGAAATTATCAATCACATATACCTGTTAAGTCCTTTTCGTGTATTTCGTGTTTAAAAATTACAAAAAATTTGAAAAACAATTATTCCACTGAGATATTACGATTCTTTTAATTTATTATTTAAAAATCCTGTCAATCCTGTCAATCCTGTAATCTTGTAATCCTATCAAAGAACAAAACTAAAGATGCGGTCGATACGACCGCGTTCCCGCAAAAAAACAATTATTCAACTGATATTACTGAATTTTTATTTTAGAATTTTCCTGATGATAGTTCTTTTGTAATTGGAATTGGTTTGAAAGGTTCGTATTGTCTGATGATTGATACGATGTCTTCATACATTCGTTGTGAACGAATTGCTAGAATCTGATCGCCCCGCTTGCGATAAAGCGATGAGGCAAATTGATACATTATTAACGCATACTCCGGTTTGTCATTTTTCAAATACGCACACCCAAGATTAATAACCATCGCCGGAATCCACGATTCCATCCCAAAATCAATATCGCTGCCAATATTGTCATTACATTCGTCACTAGATTTGTCACTAGATTTGTCACTAGATTTTTTACTATCCGCAATATCAACAGCACCGCTATTTAACATAACTCGATTCCGCTCAAGCATCGACTCCAAATCAAGCGCATTCACTGCTATTTCTAGATAAATTTCAGCTTCCTGATAACGCCTAATATGAAGTAAAATTTCACCCGCAAGAGCAAGTTGTCTTATGTCCATTTCACTTTTTACATCTAACGGAAGAGGTTCAAGTATCGATAACGCCGCAGGATATTTTTTTATCTTTATCAAACACTCCGCACCGCCAAGCTTCGCCGACATAATATCACTATAATTGCGCTTGTCCGCTATCACCTCACGATACTTGATTAACGCACCAATATAATCATCAGAACGCTGCAACAAACGCGCTCGATCAAGTTTACTTAAATGCGCTTTCGAATCAATCACTATCGGATTACGCTTGCTGAAAAATTTAGGCTTGTGCAAAAAATGACTCTGCATGTTACAACCTTGACAAAACACAATACAAAATATAATCAAAATACAAATCAAAAATTTACTCATTTTTCTGTAGAAATTAGAAAATAATTGTTGGTGATTAATCTGCTCTCACTTCAATCAATTCGCGAATCAATTCTCAAATCAATTCTTGGTTCGAGCTGTAAACTTATCTATCGAAAAACAGACTCATTATCTAAAATTATTTTTCATCTGCCGACCATGCTTTCGCTCTGGCTTTTAGCGATTGCAAAGCGTCTTTTGGTATATCGTAGATACTTTCATTTATAGTTGTGAAACTTCCTTCACCAATTCTTAGCGGCGGAATATTTCCGTGTGCGCTTGGATGTTCGCTCAATCTTTTTAACAAATGATTGGTTTTCACACTGCCTTCTCCCGGTGCGAGTAATACAAAAGGTCTTACTAAAACTAACAGCTCATGTCTTTCGCGAGTTTTGAACGAAGTCTTAAAAAAATTGCCGATGTACGGCGTTTTCATTAAACCGGGTAAACCAACTTCACGCTGATTGACCGATTCACGAATCAATCCGCCAATAGCACTAACTTGAGCATCCGTTGCAACAACAGTTGTAGTTACTGTTCGCGTTTCAATATCTTTGGAAAAGAAACTCATGTTATTCGTCGTCAAAACAGAAGCACCGCTCGACCCAAAAATTATTTCCTGCGTATCGCCAATTTGTGAATCCTCTTGAACGAGTCTTATCGTTATAGTTCTATCAGCATGAATTCGAGGTGTGATTAATAATGTCGTTCCAATATTCATTCTTTCTGTAACCGGATCGATAGCACTGTTAGTATATGGTGTACTATAACCTTGCGTTGTCGTCGTGTTGACAGTTACATCAGTAAGAATTGTAGTCTCTTTACCGATAAAAATTCGCGACGCTTCGCCGTCTGCTACACAAAGATTCGGTGTCGCAAGACTGATAATTCTACCGCTGTCTTGCATCGCCTGTATTCTTGCCAGTACGTCATTCGATACGACTTGAAATATCATTGCTTTCGGATCAAGACCTCCTCCCATCGGTATTAAATTTTCTGCCGGTGCCGCAATCGCCGACGACGCTGAACCATAACCGTCCGATAAAATTCCCGTCGATCTGCCGCCTGAAACTTTGCCCGCTTTGAATAACCAATCCAACCCAAACGATTCGTCATCATTTAATCTAAGATCAAGAATTTTGACCTCAAGCAAAACTTGCGGTTTAGGTTTATCAAGCTGCTCAACTACCTTGACTATTTCTTCTACCGCCTCCGGATCAGAAGAACGAATCATCAGATCATTTGTACTGCGAAACGCCGACAAATAAATTATCCCGGGTTCACCGACTTTAATCTCATCTTCGGCATTGGAGAGTTGAGCGATAAGTTTCTCGTCATCTGTATTCTGCTCAATATCTTCAATAACTTTATTCGGACTTAACGGATCAATATTCCGCTGCTGTTGCTGATTTCGCGAAGAACTTGAACGGCTGCTAGTTGAACGCGAACTCGAACTCGATCGCGACGATGATGAACGGCTGCTTCCTTGTCCGTATTGCATATTGTTCACGCGGTCAGATATGCTTTCCATACGGTCGAATGCGCGTTCAATATCGTCGATAGGATCATTGTAAAATTCATTCGGCGGATTCCAAACAACTCGATTTTTAAATAAACGTTGAATAGAATCTCCAACCGCCCGAACATCAGGATAAAGAAGCGTAACCACCTTGACCGTATCATGACTATTCGCAACCAAACCTTTACGATATTCATCAATTGTCATAATACTGAATATCCCGTTAGCATCTTTACGATACCACAAATTATTCGCCTGACAAATCGCACGAATTGCACTTTCACCATCAATATCTTCAAAATATGCGTTAATTAACATCGCCGCCGCCTGTCTGCTGACAACTATTTTCCAACCCGCTCCTTGACTCATCAAACGTGCAAATTCAAGTAATGTCATATCTTTTATATTCAGCGTTTTAATCATACCCAATGCAGACGACTGATTAGACGACGGTTGATTAGACGACGGTTGATTAGACGTTAATTTTTGTACGTTAATTCCGTCAGCTCGATTTCCGTTAATTCGATTTCCATCGGCCTGATCAAAATTTGACACTGGTATAAATGTATTTCTACTTGTTACTGTTTCCGATATTCGGGGAGATAAAATCGGTACAGGAAGACGTTGAACGGTTCGTTCTTGTGCGAATATTGTTACCGTATTTAGTAACAAAAAAAGAAAAATCAACAGTATTAAATTGATAAAATATTTATTCATTTTAGTAAATTCAATTGAAAAAAATTTGTAAATTACGGACGTTTATTAAATTTTTAAGTGTGAAAATTTATTTTGAAATTATCGCAATTATCGCAATTATCGTAGAATATGCTTATCTGCTATGTTGCTTCGTGATCTTACTTCGACATGTTGCGAGGTAATTTTTTCAACGACAAGAAATAATACTTCGGGCGAAGGATTTATTTGTCCGCGAGTTGACGGATTAGTGCGGGTTGACGAAATATTAGTAGTTGGTATTTCGATTATGTCGCCTTCGTGGACATAAAAAACATCCGCCGACAAAGCAGACGATACAGCACGCTGCGGCATGTTAAGTTTAGGAATACGAATTGCAGCAATTGATTTCTGATCGTTCAAAATCATTATGCCGATTACTTGAATTCCTGTCGGCAATGATGAAATATTTCTTGGTATTAAACCTGTACTTCCGTCAAGTTCTCTGAATTGAAAAGGGTTAGTAGTTCCAGTTTCAGGAATTGAAGGCGGTAACGGTACAGGATTAGTTGGCTGCGGAGCTGATAACGGTATAGAATCAGGAACCGGCAACGGTACAGGATTCAATTCAGGATTAGCAAGATTAGCCGGATTAGTAGGATTAATTGGATTAGCAGGATTAATTGAATTAATTGGATTAGCTGAATTAGCAGGATTCGGTTGAGGAATATTTGTTAAAACGTTATTTGGATTTTTTGTAACGTTATTGGATTGTATCGAAGTTTGCGGCGGCGTTTGTGATTGTGTTTGTGATTGTGTTTGCAACGGAGTTTGTGACTGTACTGAAGCCGAGACCGATATTTGATTTTGAGTCGGGACTACAAATTGTGCCGGTGATTCGTTTGGAGTTAAATTTGAAGGCGGTGTAAGATTCGTATTTACCGGCGTGTTTTGTATTGCAGCTGGAATGATAGATACGATATAACGAAAATTCTGTTGTGATTGCCCGATAGATGGTGAAGATACTTTTACGCTAGGTGTAAGTGAAGGCGTTGAATAAAAAGTATGAGGTGACGTTTGAGATTGCTGAATCGAAATTGATTCAGGATCATTTTTAGCTTGAACATTTTGCCAAGCTGAATCCGACGCAATTATTTCAATTGTAAAAACATTTACATTGATGATAAAGGCAACGGTAATTATCGTACAAAAATTGTACAAAAAGCGAAGGTTTCCGAACATCGTTTTACTCCTCAATAGTAAACTTAACAAAAACAATGCCGTTTCAGACTAAACTGATTCAGGTGTAAATTTTTATTAACTATTACTCAATGAAAAAGGTCAACCTGACACAGGAGCCCTCCCCCTCATAAACAGGAAAAAAAATTGTAATATTTGTAAAATTTCAGCGAAGTATTTCAGTGAAAAAAATTGTAATTGTTTTGTATCGATCAATGAGTAACGAGCAAATCTGTGATTGATAATTATGATTGATAATTATTTGATAATATTGTATTTTTTTTTCGCGGATACAAAACAAACGAAAAATCTTGTAGAGATGCAAAGTCTTGTATTTCTACAATTCAATTTTATTTTTTGTAACAAAAAAGGCGGCGGTATTTTTATGTGTGAATTGTTATTATTTCGTTTAAGATATAATCAACAAAATCAACAATAAAGTTACACGAGCTGTGTTTAATTTATGCCTTTAACTGAGTAACCGATAAAAAATGATTAGTCGGCATAACAAAAACTAATAATATAATCGGTGTTTTCGTAACAATAATAAAGATCAATAAATTTACATGGTATAATCAAAAAAGTTTACCTAGCTTAAAGTCATTTTGCTGTAAAACTACAACTAGGGTCTGGTATCAAAAATTTGTCCGTTTAAAATAGGATGAATATTAGACGAATATTAAGGGAAAAATTATCGAAAGAATATCAGTTTGCCGATAAATGCAAAAAATGTTTTATTTTTGAAGCAAAGATATTTGAAGCAAATATATTTGAAGCAAATATATTTTCAGCTGCTATTACTTTAACATTCGGTTCGAGCAATAGTTTGTCAACTATTACTATATTACTACAGTATTACTACAGGCATCGTGTTATGAATTTTGCGGTACAAAAGTGTTCTGATTTCCAATGAATAATCAGTCAACTTTTATCGAAAATTCAAATTAGAGAAAAAAATTAAATTTTAACATTAAAGGTGAGTTATGAATCTTATTGGCAAGATGTTCGTCATTTTGATTTTTGTGATGTGCGTCATGATTATGGGTTTTGCGATTACAATTTATGCAACGCATACAAATTGGAAAGCTAAAGCAGAAATATTACAAAAAGAAAATTCTGCATTATCGACACAACTCGACAAACTCTTACAGCATCGCGACGACACGGAAAAAAAACTTTACCAAGAAATCATTCGTAAGACAAATGCAATTGCAAATCTTCAAACTAGAGTCGATGAATTGACCAAAGCCAATTCAACAATTACAGACGAAAACAATACGTTAAGCAACGAAAGACAACAGAATATCGACGCCGTTGTTACTTCGGGAAAAAACATGGAAACATTACGTGCCGAATTGGACGGCTACCGGAAAGATTTTCGTGAAGCACAAAAGAAGTGGGCAAATTTGTATTCAATGCTTGTGTCAAAAATAGACGAAGCTCATAGTTTAGCAATGGATTTAGCAGCGTTTAAAGCAATCGGAATCCAATTAGATAAAGATTACAAGAACGCCGTTGATGTCTTAAAGAAACATCAATTATTACCGCAGCCGGAATTATATTCAGGTGTACCGCCTCAAGGAGTGCATGGTTTAATTACGCAAGTAAGATCAGGCGGATGGGTTGAGATTTCAATCGGTTCTGATTCAGGTTTACAGAAAGGGCATCAACTTGACATTGTCCGCACGTTGAGCGGTCGTCCGATGTTAATTGGAAAAATCACTATCGACAGCCTTCTGCCGGACAGAGCCGCCGCAATAATCGTTCCCGAATTTAGACGCGGTGCAGTTCAAGTCGGTGACCGCGTTGAGGTTATAAACGTTAATGAATTGACTGCAAAATGATATTTCATAACAACGTAATATATCAGTGAATTTTTTATTTTTAATTATTTCGTAATTATTTCGTAATATACTTAGTAGAATATTACAAGTAATTTACAATCAAACTGAATAGTTACAAAACTTTAATATTATGGCAACAAATTTAGAAAAAATAAATAATGAAGAATCAGCTTCCGCAATAGATACAGACTTGCCGTTTAACCTCGATGATGTGTTGAATGACACAAATGACACTTTACAAGACGGCAACTTTTTTGACTTAAATGCAGATAATTCGAATAACAGTAATTCAACGGACAGTTCAATGTTTAGCAACGATTTATTGAACAATTTAACGTTTGATGACTCAACGAATGCTGCAAACGAAGTTAATTTCACAAATAATTTAGACAACTTTGATAACAATGTTAATGCCGGTTCAGATACGAAAGTTGAAACAAATGTTGATATCGGCAGTTTTGACGATAATATAAATACATCTGTTACGGAACATTCTAATTTACGGGTTCGGTTATCTGATGCTCCGCCGGATTTTTTTACTTTATTGTTAGGACTAGCATTAACGGCGATTATTATTGCATCAATTTTATTGTTTCTTGAGGTTAATTCTTATGGACCCGATCCGTTATCAGGTTTGCCGAGATAATTATACCATTCTTACTTTATAATCCGTCTTGACGAGTATTTTATGAATTGTTATTATTTGCGAGTTGTTTTTAATTCGTCAACAATAAAACAATTTTAATTATGAGTTACAATATCCCTCAAGATCAAATTCAGGAA
>JAITKS010000109.1 GCA_031278315.1 Planctomycetaceae bacterium
CTCTGTGGTTAATAAAAAAAATAATCTACGGATATATTACTAAAAAACGAATTTTAAAGTGTAATTGGAATAATTTATTTTTTTGCAGGATCGCGGTCGTCTCGACCGCATCTTTAGGCGTTTTTTGTACAAAAAAGATGCAGGCGGGACGCCTGCGTTCCCAGCTAAAATATTTTTTAGTAATTCACTTAAATTTAAAAACTAAAATCTAAAATTACAAAATCTGATTTCTCTGTGTTCTCTGTGTCCTCTGTGGTTAATAAAAAAAATATTCTACTGAAATATTACAAATATTGTACTTTCCGATTTTTCAATTTACAACGGTTCCATGTTTTTCTATTCGTACTATGAAATTCGATAAACTGAAAATTCAATCGCGAACAAATGACAAAACTCTTTTTTTATCTGT
Organism: Planctomycetaceae bacterium; assembly: GCA_031278315.1. Classification (GTDB taxonomy): domain Bacteria; phylum Planctomycetota; class Planctomycetia; order Pirellulales; family Thermoguttaceae; genus WRKP01. The sequence continues at coordinate 410 of JAITKS010000109.1, forward strand.
GAAAAAAAATTTTTTTACGAATGTATTTTAATTTTTTTCGCGGCAATTTGTATTCTTTTCTTTGATTATCAATTGTTATTCATCTTATTTCTTTTTTTATTCCGGTTCTCTTTCCATCCCCCCTATTGACGAAAAAAATAGTAACGGCATAATTTCATCTCGTTTGCAAGTTAGGGTTGACAAACAATTCGGCAACTTACATTTTATTCTTCTAATTTTGAAGGTTGAATTTACTGAAAATTTTTCTGCACAATATAAAAATTGAATTTGAAACCTGTATATTTTAGGGTTTATACAGTTTTTAAGTATTTGATTTTTTTGACATGCCGGGAAATCTGAACAGCTTTAGTTTGCAAATGTAGAACGGAATGACGTAGAACAATTTGATATTGACGCGAAATCAGAAATTTTTATTTTGAATTACGGTTTTAGGGTTCTGTGATTTAATTGATTAATTTTTGTGTTTAGGTTGAATGTTGTCATTGTCCTGTAATTTATTTAATGTGTTAGAAGTTCACGGATGAATTTTTGATTTTGCAGGAAATGATAATTTTTTTGACATGAATAGTTCATAATATCAAACACTGCGTTATATTGTTTTTTGTTTAGATTGATTATTGTCGAGGTGTTTTTGTTAGTTTTAGTTTGTCTGATTGTGTTTTGACGTTGTTTACCTATTGGTTGGGACCGCTTTGTAGGGTTGGCGGTTTAGGGGAAACGGCGTTATTTCGGGCGAATAAATTAGCAATTGACAATAACAATCAGCTCGTTGGCAGTGCAGGCGAGTAATCAAAAATGTTTTGCTCCGATTACTTTTCTTGTGCTGCCGCGAGTTTTTTACACAAATTTAACTTGTTAACAACAAATTTTAACTTTTAACAACAAATTCACTTTCGAGTGAAAAATAAAAATTATGAAAGTATCAATTATTTACTGGAGTGGAACAGGCAACACGGAAACGATGGCAAATTTAATTAAAGAAGGTGCAGAGACTACGGGCGCGAATGTCTCTATTAAACCTGTTAGTGAAGCAAACGAAGCAGATATAACAGATGCCGATTTTGCGTTTTTAGGATGCCCGTCGATGGGAGATGAAACTTTAGAAGAATCAGAATTTGAACCGTTTATCGAAAAAATTGAAAAAAATATAAAAGGTAAAAAAATCGGTTTGTTTGGTTCTTATGGTTGGGGCAGCGGACTATGGATGGATAATTGGACAGAACGAATGAAAAATGCCGGCGCTGAATTAATCAATGAATCGCTGATCGTAAACGAAACACCATCTGGTGCCGATATTGATAAATGTAAAAATTTCGGCAAATCGGTAGGTTAATTATACAACTCGCACTATGATTTTCGGCAGTGTAAAGACACATTCCGTAAAACCTGCTTTCCGTTAGATAAACAAGAATCTCGAACCGAAAATTAAAGCAAGAGCTGTTTAAATATGTTAAAAACAAAGACAATCACAATAGAGATACAATACCTTGTGTCTCTATTGTGATTTTTTCGTAATATATCCGTGTAATTTTTATTTTTCAACTTTTTTTTGGTTTATGAATTTTTAAAACTAACCTTATTTTCAACTATTCTTACTTTAATTTTCTATTCGCGCTGTCAGCTTATTTATCTGAATGCTGCGGGATTCATAGTACGATTTGTATAATTTGCTTATATCTCCAATCATACTGATTGTGTTGATTGTTATTATTAATCCGGTTGTAATGATTGGTATAGTAAATTTGAATTATACGTTTGTTTATGACGATCAACTGAATTGTACGTTTGTTTATTAAATCAATATCAACTAGACTTGACTTGTGCGAAATCTTTATACGAACTCATACAATGAAATTCAATACACTGCGAGAGAATACGCATTCGTGTTATAAATTTATATGATGCCAAAACATAACTTGCTTTCCGATATGTCAGCAAACGGCTCAAACCGAAAATAAAGTGAGATCAATTTAAAAATAAAAATTACACAATTTGTTGCAAAAATATTCTACTAAATAATTATAGTAAGAGTAAGTTTAAAACTGCCTAATTCGTAATTCGTAATTTGTAATTTGTAATTTTGCATGAAAAGATAACAAAAAATTAAACAGGAGTGAAATAATAATGAAAACAATCGGAAAGAATATTTTGAATGTTGTTTTAAGATCAATGTTAATTAGTCGATATTTTTGTTTTTTTCTGTTATTATTTTTTTCAGGTTGCGTAGCATTTACAGCTTGGTTTGATCCTAAACCGGCAGGCGTGCCTAATTTTCGAGATATGCCGACAGAAGCGTCAAAAACAATTTTGCCCGATTATTGGATCGAACCGCCGGATATTATTTCAATAGAAGCTTTACATCTCGTTCCCAAAGATCCATACGTCTTGCGAGTTTTCGATATTGTTTATCTCAATGTACTCGGAATGTTAGAAGAAGAACCGATTATCGACAATACATTTTCAATTGAACCCGGCGGTACAATTCAACTTGGCGGTTCCTACGGATCAGTAAAGATAGACGGATTATCGTTGCGCAAAGCAGAAGAACGAATTAAAGATCATTTAATGGCAAGTCTCGGCGAACCTGTCGTTACAATGCGGTTAGTGAAAATGTCTGATATTGAACAGATCGCCGGTACGCATCTTGTTGGTCCAGACGGATATATTACACTCGGTTCTTACGGTCGTGTTCTTGTGTCTGGTTTAACGATACCCGAATGCCGTGAAGCGATAGAATTACAATTATCGAAAGCATTGGAACATCCGCAAGTCGCTATAGATATTTTTTCGTACAATAGCAAAGATTATTTTGTAATTTTCCAATCTGTAGCCGGCGGCGAACAAGTTTTACGATTTCCTTACACAGGTAACGAAGATGTTTTAAGAGCAATAGCAAATTGTAACGGTTTAACACCAAATGCATCAAAACGAATATGGGTAGCTCGACCAATAGGAAATTCTCACAAGCCGATCATTTTGCCCGTAGATTGGGTCGATGTTACTGCTTATGCCGGTACGCATACAAATTATCAATTGCTCCCGGGCGACCGCGTATTCGTTGTAGAAGACAGATGGGTAACAACAGACGGCGTACTCGCAAGAATAATAGCTCCAATGGAACGAGTTATGGGCTTTTCGCTGCTTACTGCATCCGTGTTGACAAGATACTACGGACACGTAATGACCGGAGGCGGCGAAAGAGGTCTATACAATACCGGAACTTACAGATAATTAATCGGGCATTACTCAGTAGATTTTTTTACAACAAATTGTTGTAATTTTGTAATATACCATTCTTACTTTATAATCCGTATTGACGAGTATTTTATGAATTGTTATTATTTGCGAGTTGTTTTTAATTCGTCAACAATAAAACAATTTTAATTATGAGTTACAATATCCCTCAAGATCAAATTCAGGAA
>JAITKS010000112.1 GCA_031278315.1 Planctomycetaceae bacterium
TAAAATGTACGATTATATTGCTATATCGACGTTAAATGATTTTATATTTTGTCCGTATTCGATTTATTTGCACAATGTCTATATAACTTGCGAAGAGGAGTTGTTTCATGCTGTTCCGCAGACTCGCGGTAAAGCCGCACATGAAACGATTGATTTGATAAAAAAACATATAGCAGCTGTAAAGATGAAATCATCGGTTTATCTGTTTTTTGTAACGAATTGGGAATCGCTAGGAAAATTGATATTTATAAGCGCAACGAAAAATTGTTTATCGAAAGAAAATATCAACTCAACGCAACGTAATTTATCGAGGTCAAAATTATCAATTGTGCGGGACAATATTTTTTGCGGTCTATTTTGAACCATTACATTAGAAGAGACATTTTCCTCGAACAAAAATTAATGTAGATTGAAAATGGTCAATCAATTCCTTGACACTCAAATCCTCCACTTTATACAAAACCATTTCGGGTCTAGTTTTTGCCGTCCGCCGCTCTAATAATCGCGGCTTTATTTCTGAACGATCTTTCAATGCGTATTTATTTTTATGCGTGAACGGTTATCTTTTTCGTTACAAAAAATAAAACTGAATTTCAAATAAATTATGAATCGTTTATGAATCGTTTATGAATCGTTTCAAAATTTCCTGCTACCCTTTGCAGACTTGATAATCTGTAATGAATTTAAAAACTAACCTCATTTTCACTATTGGATAGTTACAAAAAAACCGGAGAAGTTTTTTGAACTTCTCCGGCTTAACAATTTAACCGAAACAATTTTTTTCGGTTTTTTAGGGAAATAACAACCTTCACAAAAAATTAATTCTTAAATCATTATTCAGAACAGTAATTATTGCTTGGTTATATTCTATAATTAACGTTCCAAAATTTTTCGTCCTCTTACAGGAACTGGTACCTGATAAGTTGTTACCTTAGGTATTCTTTGCGATACAATATACTTTTCTTGACGAGGCTCAAGTTTATACCCGATAACAGTTTTTTCAGCTTGTTCCGGCTTTAATGTTACATAATTTCGGTCAACTTCTTTTTCCTCTGGAACTAATCTGCAAATACGATAAGGAACAGTTTTTTCAACAGTCTCAATCTCATTGCGACATACCTGATAATGTACTGTCTTGACCTTTTGTTCCGGTACGTATCGGCAAACTGTATATTCTTCGCTTTTCTCTTCTGGAATAAGTTTACAAACAACATAATTTACCGTTTTGGTCCGCTGTTCAGGAACGAATCGACACACTTTATAATTGTGAATTTTCGTTTCAGGAGTCAACTTGCAAACTTGATAATTCACTGTTTTGACTTTCTGTTCCGGTACATGACGGCAAATCGTGTACTCTTCACTTTTCTCTTCTGGAATAAGTTTGCAAACAACATAATTTACCGTTTTAGTCTGTTGTTCAGGAACAAGTCGACAAACTGTATATTTCTGAATTTTCGTTTCAGGAATCAACTTTTTCTCGACATAATTTACGGTCTTTGTTTTAACTTCCGGTACATGACGGCAAACTACATATTCTTCGCTTTTTTCCTCCGGCACTAACTTACAAACGACATAATTTACCGTTTTTGTCCGCTGTTCGGGAACGAATCTGCAAACATTGTAAGTTCGTGTTTTGGTTTCAGGAATCAACTTGCAATACAATTTATTTACCGTTTTCGTGCGAACTTCAGGAATCAATTTACAAACTGTATATTTCCTGACTTTAGTTTCAGGTATCAGTTTACAAACGACATAATTTACCGTCTTGGTTTGCTGTTCAGGGACAAATCTGCAAACTGTGTAAGTTTGAATTTTCTTTTCAGGAATAAGCTTGCAAGATAAATAATTGACCGTCTTGGTACGAACTTCAGGTACATATTTGATAGCGGTAATCTCTTTTTCATTTACTTCGGGAATCCAAATTTTCTTGTAACAAGTTACCGGTTGACCCTGAGTTATAACAGGTTTAATCCGATTAAACTCTTTGCCGTCTGCGTCTTTTTCGGTAACTAAAGTGTGTTTAATTATTGACTGCCCCGGTACTTCGTAACTCTTTATTTCCCAATGTCCGCCAACTACCTGAACTTTCTTTTGATAAGGAACCGCCTTACAAACAACATAAGAAACTTCCTTACTTTTAGTTTCATAAGTAGGTTTAAGAATAGTAATTTCACGTTGTTTTTCTTCTAAAACCGGCTTTGCAACATAATAATTGACTTCCTTACTTTTCGTTTCGTAAACTCGTTTGTTTTCGATATATTGCTGCTCTCGTTCTTCAAAAACCGCCTTCTTTACGATGTAAGAAACTTCTTCAGTTTTGGTTTCATAAACAGGTTTAAGAACTGTATAATCTTGTTGTTTTTCTTCCCAAAGAAGTTTATTAACAATATAATTGACTTCTTTGGTTCGCGGTTCATAAACAGGTTTAAATGCTGTCCAAGTCCGATTTTTTTTCTCGTAAACCGGCTTGTAACTCACATAAGAAACCTCACGGCTCTTTGATTCATAAACCGGTTTTAAGTTTATTACTTCGCGTTGTTTTTCTTCAAAAACCGGTCTCATCGAGATATAATTTACCTCTTTAGTTCGCGGTTCATAAACTCGTTTCAACTCGACCCAATTTCGTACTTTCTTTTCAAAAACCGGCTTGTATTCAATATATGAAACTTCCTTTGTTCGCGATTCAAATGTCGGTTTCAAAACAATGTATTCACGTTGTCTGTCTTCCCAAACAGGCTTGTAAGCGATGTAATTTACATCTTTCGATTTTTGTAAATACTCACGTTTAAAATCAATCCATTTTCGTACTTTCTTTTCGAATACCGGTTTGTAAGAAATATACGGTACTTCTTTGGTTCGCAATTCAAAAGATGGTTTTAAAACAACATATTCACGTTGCTTGTCTTCCCAAACAGGTTTGCTTACATAGTGTGTAACTTCTTTCGATTTTTGAATATATTCACGTTTGAAATCGATCCAATTCCGTACTTTCTTTTCATATACTGGTTTGTATGTAATATATGGAACATCAGCAGTTTTCGTTTCCCAGATTGGTTTGACTATATTATAAGAGACCTTCCTTGTTTTCTCTTCATACACTGGTTTTACTACAGTATATTTAACTTTTTCGGTACGCATTTCTGGTACGTAACGATAATATTGGACTTTACGAGTTACTGGTACTTTATCGTAAACAGTCCGATAACAAGTTGATAACTTCGTTTCATACTCGACTTTATAAAAAGTCTTGAACTCTGTACTATTATAAGCGAAGTCTTCAAAATTCGCACGATAGGTACCAATTCCGCAATAGCCCGCATCGGCAATCTGCGTAAATGTGCCTAACATATAGAGAGCCAGTGCGAAAAGGATAGCTCCCGTAAACTTGATTTTCATTTGTTCCTCCTACACCGACTTGAAAATCGGTAAAAACAGTTTGTGAAGTGTGATCAAACTACATCCCATTTGTTGTGTCTAGTTTTATTTATTCAGCCGTTCCTATTCAATTACATTTCACATATCGTTCAAACAGATGCTAGATAATATATAGTCAAAAATCTTATCGGCAATATGATTGTAATCTCTGTAACGATTGTATCGATATGATGAAGTTTTCCGTTTGAATAGAATGTAACTGTAAAAACTCATCTTATGTATAAAAAACACAAGATAAATAAAATGTACAGGTAGAACGTCTGTTTCAATACTAGCATTATTATATCGCCCATTTTAACAAAAGTAAAGCAGCCTAGCCAATTTTTTTTATTATTTTGATGTGTTTTGTGTATTTGTTCTATTTTTTCTGATTTTTATAATTTATCCAATCGACATATTTTAACAATTCTATGGCACTATTATATGACATAATAGGAATTTATAGAAATTCATACACAATTTAACGGATTTTTTTACTTGCAATTTAAGATATTGAGACGTAAAAGATATAGGCTAAACAGAATACGAGAAATCGTAACTAGCAATTAAAAAATAGAGTTGTTCTAATGATAATTCTGATAATAGTTTACCGGCGTTTTATTAGCGGTTAAAAAAAATTACAATGAATTTTAAAGAATTTTTTAAATTTCTCAAATCGAGCTCTGTCGGCAGAGCAGATTTTATTTAGTCAAAATTTTGTAAAATTCTAAAAATAAGTTTTTACTAACCGCAAAGATAAAAAATTTCTTTGAGATGCAGCTTAAATTTTTCTTTTTGATTGGAAATATAATACTGATTTAACGTAACGTTTTCGGTATCTACGTAAAAATTTCCTCAATATTTTCAGTCTCCAGTTGGTAAGAAATATAATTGAAATTTTAGAGTTTTCCGTAATATTTGTTTAACTCTAAATTTTGACAATGAATATGCTGTAGTAAATTTATTCTATATTTCACTTATTTTCATTGTTTCAAGGGGGGAGTTGATTTTTAAATTATAATTTGGTAGAATAACACAATCTGGGGAAAGACTAGTTTGGAATCGAAATTTTTTAGAGTTTTTAATATTTTCCTCAAATCAACAAGTCAATTTCAATTTTGTATTTTATTTAAATTACATATATCTTCTATTGTTACAATAACTGAAGGAGAATAAGTAAAAATTCGTTGAACAGAACTTGAATAAGCGTAAAATTTTGTTCACGTAAATTTAATATTATTTTGATAAAATGACAATACTAAACTAATTAAGCAATTATATTAAATTGTATAAAACAGCTAAATTCTGTCTAATTTGTAGTATAGTTAATTTACGTGAATTAGGTAGTTTATATTTTGAATATTTCGTAATGTGAGTTCTTGTTTGTACGTGTTAAGTTATAGTCTAAATATTATTTGACTTTTAGCATGACAGTATATACGTATCGAACTATGAAATTCGGCAAAATAACTACGTAAGAGCCTTCTTCCCGATAGGTAATTAGGTTTTACAAAATGTGTTTTCGTATTGCCGAAATTCATATTGCGATATGTATAAAGGTTTTCAAGAGTGAAAAATTTTATTGAATTTAATTGCGAAATAGTTGTTAATTAAACCATTAATTTTTTTTGAACAATATAATTGGGGGTAAAACGTGGCAACATCGGCGGAACTTAATACTTTGACAATAAAGCAACTTGGCTCAATAGCCAAAGAGCTTGCTGTTCAAGGATGGCACGAAATGAGAAAGGACGAGTTGGTTCGTTCTATTATTTCGAAAGGCAGATCGAAAAGCGGCGGCGAGCGTCTCAAGAAGATTTTGAGATCGTCCAAATTCGTAGAATTTAAGATCGGTAAAACAGCACCTGCGAAATCTGCGCAGATTAAATCTGGTTCTATCCGTTCAACGTCTGTAAAACCGGCGTTACCTAAAGCGAAGAAAAAATCAGCGGTTGTAATTTCTGCGGCACCGAGTTTGTCGCCGAAAGTCAAATCTGTGACGTCTAATACAGCTAGCGGAGTTGAGCATGGCGGCAGCGGCGGCGGTCATGTTGAAACAAAGCCTAATAAGCGGCGGCGCTCACCGAAATCAGACGATTCTATTAAATCTGGAACGTTGCGTGATCGGCGTAAGGAGTCACCGCGTAAACTTGCAAGTACAGAGGAAGACCTCATTCGGACGGATAATGCTGCGTTAGTTTCGGAGCGTTCGCGGCTCAGCAGAGATTTAGGAACTTCAGAGATTTCAATAAAGGAAGACCAGCTTGCGTTGACGGTTCGAGGTCCGTTTTGGCTGCATGCTTTTTGGCAATTGAGTAGTCGTACGATTGAGCGAATAAAGGTATCGATGGGTCATTTTTGGTACACTGCGGTACCGATTTTACGAATTTTTCGGTTAGATTCGGATTCATCTATGCTGGAGCGGCGCAGGTTATTTCGTGAAATAAAAATTCATGGCGGTGTTAGGCATTGGTATATTGATGTCATTGATCCGCCGTCGGCATATCAGGCGGAGTTAGGTTATTTATCGAAGGAGAAAAAATTTCATTTGCTTGTTTCAAGCAATACTGTTGAGACGCCGCCGCGGCAGATCGTTGATGATCTCGACAAATTGGATGACAATTGGCGGGAGATTGATGAGAACTTGGCACGTATTTACAAATTGAGTACAAATGATACAAACAATGCCGATTTAAAACGTGTTTTTGAAAAACATTTGAACAGACCGATGTCACAACCGCTTATTTCAAGATATAAAAGTATGAAGCAAAAGGGAGGCAGTGCAAGCGGTGTCGGCAATATTAGTGAAAAGACAAGACGTAATTTTAATTTCAATATTGACGCAGACATTATTATTCATGGTAAAACTGATCCAAGTGTTCAAGTTACAGTGAAAAATGAGCCAATTACGATTAACTCAGATGGTACTTTTTCAGTGAGATTTTCAATACCGGAGAAACGGCATGTCTTTCCGATTGAGGCTGAAAGCAGTGACGGTGTTGAGGTGCAACGTGTAATTTTAACAATGGAGAGAAATACAAGAATACTTGAAACGTTGTTTCAGGAACATTCAGAAGACGATTAGCAGTTTGTTTTTTCTTATACAACTTGTGCTATGATTTTTCGGTAATATATCGGTAATATAATGTGGAATATTTTAAGTTATTCTCATTTGAATTTTGGTTCGAGCTGTTTATTTATTGGGAGCAGGTTTTGTTGAGACGTCTTTGTATTACCGAAAATTATAGTATGATGTTTGTATGAAATATTTTTTTGCAGCTGATGTGTATAATTTTTATTTTTATTTTTATTTCTGACTTATAGATAAACTTTTTTCGTGTAAAAATAAGTTAGCCGTGAAGGGGCGGTAGGAAAGTTTAATTGATTTATTATTTAATTCTATTTCTGTTGTTGTTGGAAATGTAAAGGGCAAACATTCCACTGATGTATTATCTGGAATTTTATTTTTTGAATTAGAGGCATTTTTATGTTTAGTATTTTTACTCCATATTTTGAATTTATTAGCGGTTGGGACTGGATAATTATTAGCTATGGAATTTTTTTAGCATTATTTCAGTTATTTGCAATTTTTATGCGTTACAATAGTAAGCGAGTTTTTTTTGTACAGAATCTTGGTCAGATACAGGCGTCGTGTTTACAATGGACAGAGCTTTTGCCGGTGTTAGGTTTGATTGGTACTGTAATAGCGATGTTAAGTACGTTTGCGGAATTTTCGGTTACGCATGGTGAGGGGGTTGATATTGCTGTAATAATTCGTAGATTTGCGCCGGCGATGACAACAACGTTATCGGGTCTTTTTATGGTTGTTCTCAATTTACCGTTGAATCAAATTCTTTTTATTTTATCTAATAATAGGAAGAATCAGTAACAATTCTTGATTATTAAATGTTGACGGAGGTATTGCAATTGGGTTCGTTATTTGAGCAGGAAGAGTTGGCAAATCGCCGTAGTGTAGAGCCGTTGGCGGTACGAATGCGGCCGCAATCTTTGGATGAGTTTGTGGGGCAGGAGCATTTTCTTGGTGAAGGTAAATTGTTGAGGCGTCTTCTTTTGGCGGACAGGTTGGGGTCGGTTATTTTTCATGGACCGCCGGGGACGGGCAAGACAACTTTGGCATATATTTTAGCGAGATCGAATCGTAGTATTTTTCGGCAAATTAGTGCTGTTTCGGATGGTGTAAAGCAGTTGCGGGAAATCTTATCGGAGGCTGCGGAGCGGTTATCTATTGATAAGCAGAAAACTCTTTTATTTGTTGATGAAATCCATCGTTTTAACAAGGTACAACAAGACGTATTATTACCGGAAGTAGAAAATGGAATTGTGGTATTAGTTGGGGCGACAACTGAAAATCCGTATTTTACGATTAACAATGCTTTATTGAGTCGGAGCCGGTTATTTCAATTTGAGACTCTTACGCATGAGAATATAAAAGAGTTAGTTCGGCGTGCAGCGTTTGATCGTGAGCGCGGACTTGGCAAGTATAATATCAATTTGCATGATGACGCTCTTGAATTTCTAGCAGAGATAAGTGAAGGTGATGCTAGGCGTGCAATTGGTGCGTTAGAGGTGGGTATTCTTTCGAGTGTTTTTAATTCGGATATTGATTCAGGTTCAGGTTCTACTGATTCAGGTTCTACTTCAGGTTCTAGGATAATTGAGTTTACGCGTGAGTTAGCTTGTGAATCTGTGCAGAAAAAAGTGATGTTATATGATCGGGATGGTGATTCGCATTATGATACGATTAGTGCGTTGATAAAGAGTATAAGGGGCAGTGATCCGGATGCAGCGATTTATTGGTTAGCGAAAATGTTGGTTGGGGGTGATGATATTAGATTTTTGGCGAGGCGTCTTGTGATACTTGCGAGTGAAGATATAGGCAATGCGGATCCGACGGCGTTAACTCTTGCGGTTGCGGCTGCGCAGGCTTGTGAAATTGCGGGATTACCTGAGTGTCAATTGAATTTAGCGCAAGTTGTAATTTATTTAGCGTGTGCGCCGAAGTCGAATTCGGCTGCGAATGCGATTTATGAAGCGAAAAATGATGTTGAAACGAATCGTGTAATTCCTATTCCGAGACATTTGCGAGATGCTCATTATAAGGGTGCGGAGGCGATGGGCAATGTAGGTTATGTTTATACGCATGAATTGAAAAATGCTATTGGAAATCAGGAATATTTAGGTGTTGAAAAGAGTTATTTTAGACCAACTGACAGAGGTTTTGAGATCGAGTTATCTCAAAGATTAGAATGGATAAAACAACAATTAAAGACCAAGTAAATATTACATTGAAATTTTTGTAAACATGTTAATCTCCAGACAATCACCAAGGTCGTGTTTATTTTAAGGTTGGTCATTCTGGAAAACCGATTTCGAAAAAAATCATTGCGGATGATTACGAATATTTTTGGCGTTTATATGAAAAAGTAACAAATAAAGTAACAGCACGAGGAATTCTTGCTAAAATCGACCGTATTACAGATATGACATTGCGAAAATTTTTTGGTGAATTTTTTACGCCGCTTCCGTTTGCGAAAAAAGCATTGGAATATATTGAACGGACATTGGGTAAACGTTGGTGGACAAGCGGCGAATACCGTCTGTGGGATATGGCAGCCGGCACAGGAAACCTTGAATATGACTTGCCGCAGGAGGCTCTCAAGTATTGTTATCTTTCAACTTTGTATCAAGGAGACGTAGAACATCTTGAACGATTATTTCCTGACGCAGAAATCTTTCAGTACAATTATTTGGAAGATGATGTTGAAAATCTTTTTATTACGAAACGAAGTCTTGCTGCTAAAAATGATAATGCTTACGATTTAATATGGAAAATGCCGGAAAAATTACGCAACGATTTGAATAATCCGAAATTGAAATGGATTATTCTTATTAATCCGCCATTTGCAACATCGCAGGAGGCAGGTTTGCAAGGTAAGAGTAAAGAAGGTGTTTCAGATACAAAAATACGTCAACGGATGCATTCCGAAAAATTAGGTGAAGTATCAAGGGAGGTTTATACCCAATTTTTGTATCGAATTAAGCATGAGTTTGATAACAAAAAAACATATTTAGGATTATTTGCACCGCTAAAATATATTATTTCGAATAATGATCAAAAATTTCGTGATAATGTTTTTTATAGTACGTTTAATAAAGGTTTTGTTTTTTCGTCGGCTAATTTTCATGGTACGTCGAAAAGCAGTCATTTTCCTGTTTCGTTTATTATTTGGGATATAAACAAAGAGAAAAAATTAGAAAACCAATCTATTTCTCTTGACGTTTTTAATGAATCTGTTGAAAAAATTGATGTTAAAAATCTGACATTGGAACATCGCAATCGTTTTCTTAATAAATGGATCAAACGTCCTCTGGCAACGATTAAATTTCCGCCGTTTGGTTCTGCAATTACGATAAAAGCAGAAAATGTTGATCGGCGTGATCGTATTGCTGTTAATTTTTTGGCATCGTTAATGTGCAAGGGGAACGAGTGTCAAAACCAACAATATACGGCTTTGTTATCGGGGCCTTATGTTAGTGCGGGAGCATTATCTGTAACACCGGAAAATTTTGAACAAGCGATGGTTGTTTTTGCAGCAAGATGTATTCCGGCAAATACATGGTTAAATCATGTTGATCAGTTACAACAACCCAATCGAAAACTTTCACAGCAATTTATTGTCGATTGTGCAGTTTGGAGTTTATTTGACAGCAAAAACCAGACAGCAGCGTTACGTAACGTAAAGTATGAAGATAAAGTTTATCAGATTGAAAATCATTTTTTTCCATTTTCTATTTCAGAATTAAGGAGTTGGATTATCAACGACAAAGAGATTAAGTCAACGCTTCGGGGGACTAAAAATTCATTTGTTGCAGACTGGTTATTGAAACAACAAATATCACCGCCGGCAAAAAGAGTAATTGACGCTGCGAAGAAAGTATATGGTTTTTATTTTGCGAATCTTCATCGTTTACGGACACCAAAGTTTAAGATCGAAACTTACGATGCCGGCTTGTGGCAAATACGGCAAGCGTTACAAGATACCAAATTAGGATCAGACGAACTCGCCGAGTTGAAATTATGTCACGATAAACTCAAAGAAAAACTTTTACGTCAATTGAAAATTTATGGAATTATTCAATAAACCAATCAAATAGCGTTTATCCGCAAGCTGTAGCATACAATTAATAAAGTGTCGTCCCCGCGGGACTTCAGACATTATCATACCCCGAAGGGGTATCTCCAATATAGCCGTGCGTGGTGTACTCATCACACACGGAATCAAATGGATAAATTAACACACCAATCAATTGATGAATTATCCCAAAATCTAAAATCTAAAATCTAAAATTACAAAATCATCTTTCTCTGTGTTCTTTGTGGTTAATAAAAACAAAATAAGATTGATTAAAAATAAATTTGAAACCTCTGATAAATTTTACGAAGATTTTTAAACACGAAAATCACGAAAATCATATACAACCATTTTTCGTGCTTTTTCGTGTTTAAAATTTTTTCACCGAATATATTTCGTTTATTCCGTAACGTAGAGACACAAGGTATTGTGTCTCTACATATCAATTTTATTTATTGTAACGAAAAACTGAAAATTCAATTGAGGCGTTTATTATTCGTATTTTTTTGCGAAGTAAAGTTCTTTTTTGTTTATATCTATACCTGCTTGTCCCTCTTGCCAATTTGCAGGACATACTTCACCTCGTTTTTCATAGAATTGCAAAGCTTTAATAGTTCGTAGTTCTTCTTCTACGTTTCGTCCGATAGGCGGAGCATTTACAGTTTGATGCATAATAATTCCGTCTTTATTTATCAGAAACACACCTCTTAACGCAGAACCTTCTTCAGACAGAATACCATACGATTCAATTATTGTATGTTTAACATCTGCAAGTATTGGATATTGAATACCTTTGATTCCGCCTTCTTTTCTTTCGACAGCAGCCCATGCAAAATGCGTGAAATGACTATCAATCGAACATGCTAGAATCTGGACATTCTGTTTATCAAATTCGGGTACCGCATCCGAAAATGCAATTATCTCCGTCGGACACACAAAAGTGAAATCCAACGGATAAAAGAAAAGCAAAACGTATCTGCCGCGATAATCCGTTAATGATATTTCCTTAAACGTACTGTTAGGCATTAGTGCCCAAGTTTTAAAATTTGGTGCCGGTTTGGTAACAAGAACTGACATAAAATTCTCCTGTTATTTTTATGGTTAAATGTTAGTCTTAACGCAAGATTACAACAATGCAATCCTGCATCACATCAAATATTTCTACAGCAGAAATAATAAACGAGCTTGGAATTGTACTCACAAAAAACAAAAAAACAAGATATATACACAGGTTTGTTTAGCGTTATTGTTGACAAGTTTGTTTTTAATTTTTTTTGAAATTCCGTATTTTTTGTATTATTTCAAAAAATCTTTATACAACAGACTTGGCTGGATACCAGAGTTGTTTTGATATTTTCCATTACGATATTCGTCATATTCACCTTGAATAGTATGATAATAAATTTGACAAATTTCAACAAACGGATAAATTCGAATCGATTGAATACATTGAATCTCTAATGTCCAAAAACCTACAAATCCGACATCACCAAATCCCGCAGTAACATGTACATACAATCCAAGACGCCCAACCGAAGAACGACCCTCAAGCATCGGAACCAATGTTCGAGTCTGTGTGTGTTCAACCGTACGGCCAAGATACAATCGATTCGGCTCAAGTACAATTCCATTTTCAGGAATTGGTAACCTCTCTGTTTGCGGACAAGACCGCATATCCAATACCGAATCTTTGTAAAACATTAACTCATTGTGTAATCGTAAATTATAACTATTCGGATTAACCCGCTTCTTGTCAAATGGATCAATCACAATATTACCTTTGTCGATTTCTTTTAATATCTCCAAACCAGAAAGAATCATAAATATTCGTAACGTTTATTTTTTGTGATTTATTTGAATTTGTTATGTGATAATTTATACTTTTTTAATATATCAACGAAATATTTTAAACTACTCTTACTTGAATTTTCAGCTTGATTCGTTTGCTTATCTATCAGAAATTTGTTTTTTGTGTCACCGAAATTCATCGTACAATTCGTATATTTTTTCTATTTTTTCTGCCGTCACGCGGCAAAAATTAATCAGCAGATTAAACAATAAATGATTGTAAAAGTCAACACTATCGCAAAACTCATTCCGTAAGTTGAAGTATATGGTTATTAAAGAGTCGTCTCTGCGGGGCTTGTTGATTGGCAGCTCCTTTTATTAGACCTTTTTTCTAAAAAATCGTTATTCCTAAAAACATAGAAAACACAGAAAAAAAAACGATAATTTCATTTGCCGATTTTGTGTATTTCGTCTATGCTCAAGTTAGAGAAAAGGTTTATTTATATTCCGAAAATCATAGAATGAGTATATTACTCTATTGAGAATTTCCTGCACTCACTCCGCGCGAGTTTACTATTTTGGCAGTGCCGTTTTTTATGTTGTATTCTATTCTTTGAGCTGGAATCGTACCCTGCGACGATGTTGTTACTCTCGCATTGTTTAATTCATTACCTTCAAGCATCACTTGACCCTTAGCTTGATTAAATTTTATCGTTTGCGCTCTGCCATAAAGCGATCTGTTCTCTCCTTCAATTGTTGCATTATCTATTGCTGTCAGCTCCACAAAATTTTTCAATTGATTAACAGTATCAGGTATCTGTACCATTCTCAATTCTTCACACTTTAACAAATATCCTTTTTTTGTTGCGATGTTTAATTGATCCTTTTCTATTCGTTCATCCCACGCTGAAATTGGACACAATACCGCATCAATATGACCTCTCATAATTGCCGATTTATGCGTTTTCGCAAATACACCCTGAATATGATCATAAAACCAAATACACAAGAAAAAAATCGAATCACGATTATTAACATTTCGCACATTTGATGACCCAATTCCCGATAAAATATCATGTCCATTTTTCGGATCAGAAAATATATTGTCCGTTTCAAGAAATGTTGATCGTATAAATCCTGGTCCTTTGGCAAAAAATTCATCTGTTTCAAGTCGAAATTCTACCGCTTCAAATTCTGCCCAATCAAAAGACTTTCGTAATCCGTTTTCAAATTTTTCACTTTTCATTACGACGTCAATTGCACACCCAATCCGTTCCGGCTTGATCGTTACGTCAGACTTATCATCAAAAAGCGATACATATCGATTCGTAAATATTTGCATCACATTACAATGAATCTCCCGATCTTCCATCAACGCTAATACTCGATTTCCATTTTTGTCCGGTACTCCCTTAAATGAAATTACATTGCCGTCAAAATACATTTCAGAATTCCACTGAACAAGAATTCGGCTGTCGTTCTCACTACGTTTATTCTGCTCAAATTGATTATTATTATTATTGATGTTGTTATTGTTATTGTTGTTATTGTTGAATTGTGTTACCGAATTTACATTTGGTTGAGAATTTGCATTCAACAGAAATCCTCCTGCCGACTTGTTCGATTTAACATTAGCAATCAATCGACCCGCACCGACAATTTTTATTACATTTTCAGCACGAAAAATATAAACATTCATTGCCCTAATTTGTGTACCTTTACCTGTAAATATTGCTTCACGCATATTTTTACCAGTAATATAAATAACAGTTTTCGGCGTTGAAGGATACCATACGTAAACTTCCTCACCAGTTATTTCAATAAGATCATTTCCAGCCGATTGATCAACTTTTTCCACTATTCTTACATTACCGCCGATCCAAAGTCTCTGAACTTGTGACGTATGTTCATCTTGCCAAACGCTCATTTCCATTTGGTCGCCTGTTATAGCAAAAATAGAATTAGGATTACCGGGCTGGAATCCAAGCAAATTTTGGAATCGAACATTTTTTATTTCCGGCTGCGGCACATTGGGAATATTCGTATTGACATCGATATTAGCATTTGAATTAGTATTTGAATTAGCATTAATATTTAAATTCGTATTTGCAGAATTTGCCGAATTTACGGAACCTGCGGTCATATAATTTCCGGAACCGGTTGTATTATTTTGCGCAACGTTTATTCCATTTGGTTTTATCAACTCTATAGCAGGCGGCATAGACGGCATGAATTGCTCAGGATTTTTTCGCAATTGTGTATATTGAACTTGCTTAATTGGTGAAATATCTTTACGATTGTTTTCCTTTTGCAGCTCGCTAGTTACGGTAGGCGTTACGGCAAAACTTGACGGTTGAATTACCGCCGTCGATGATTGCATAATATTCGTAACGTTATTTCCCGTTATTGATCTTGTAAAAAATATATTTAACCGTTGGACATCACACGTACCGTTCTGATTTTCAAAATGAACTTTATTCAACACGATTGCACTTTCAGGAACAAGCGTACTATTACTATTACTATTACTATTACTTTTACCGTTAATTGCGTTTTGCGGGTTATTTTTTGTAACGTTATTTTGAGAATTGTTACTTTCCGGCGATTTAGGTTTCTCCTCAATATTACACCAGAGCTGCAATATTTCGGCAGACATTTTACCGAAATCTTCGACATCTACGGTTACGCCTCCTCTCAGGTCGAAAAGAATTCTTTTTGTGTTATTTGGTTCGGATGAAATTTGTAGTACGTTCCATGTTAAGTGAATTTTTTTCAAATTTGTATCGTTTGAGTTTCCGATTAGTCCGTCGAGTTTACCTTTTCCGCTGGAGTTTAAAATTCCGAATTCACCCGACTTGCCAATATTGTAGAGGAATCCTAATTCCGATTGAACGGTATAACGATTTTGTAAAGTGATTCTAACACTATCAGAGGCTTCCGGTTTTTTCTTTGGATTTTCAGGAGTTGCACCTGCGGCTTCCTGCGGATTATCTGTCAGCGCAGTTTCAACAGCGATAATATTTTTCTTAACATCGTATAAAATTCTGTCGCCTTCCATAACTAATCCGCCGCCTTGTGTACTTCTTAAATTGGCAGGAGTTCCTTGTTTGCCGAATACTTCCATCTTGGCAGGTTGTAAGTTACCGGAATCAAAAAGAGAAAAATTTTCACGTGAGGTATTATCTTGATTAGCAGCAGATTCAGATTGAAAATTTATGTGTAATAATTCACCGTTTAAAAAATCTTGCGACGAATCAGAATTAGTACGTATTACATCAACATTGCCGTTGAATCCGGCTGTCCATCCTCCGTTGATATTGTCAACTTCAAACGTAAACTCACGTTGACATGTTATATCAAATTTGGTTACAGCGCCGGTATCGGGTTTAATCGTGTTTTGATTTAAATTATTAATCGAGTTTATATCATTTGACGTTTGATTCGGAACATATAAAGTAGTAATTTTGTCATTTACCGAATCGGCAACAGATTGATTCGACTCATATTGATTCGACTGATTCGATTGATTCGACTCATACTTATTTGTTTCGGATAGATCGTTTGCCGATTGTGCTGCAATGCCGCTGTCAGATTTATTTTTATTCGATTTTTCAGGAAAAATAAGATTGAGAAATTTCAAAAATTCGAGCCTCAAGACAGCAAATTCTTTTGGTGATTTTTTTTGATTATTTTTTTCATTACGTTTTAATGCAATAACCATTCGCGAGCCTTCGCCGGAATTTAAGCCTAATTTGAATTTGACATTATCTTTTATGGCATAAATAGATGTTTCTGCGGGAGTTTCAACAATTGCAATATCTGAAGTTTCGATAAACAGGTCGTCTTGAGTTCCTGTTTCTTTCATTCCGCTTGTAATTGTAACTTTACCTAGTAAACGTCCGCCGACCATATTAGGTAAAGGAAGTTTACTAAAATTTACGGCGTCATCGAATTTAATTTCTGCCATTTCATCTGTCCGCAAGACTATTGAACGCCGGCATTGTTCTTCTTGACTTAAATTGTCGTCTTCGGGCAATACAATAAATGTACACGGTTGTAATTTTACAGTATCGCCTTCGATTACTTCTTTCTGAAACACAATAATTGTATTACCATTTCTGAGAATTTTAGGTCGAGTTTGAGAGCTTAACTCCCAATTGTTTTCATTGAATAAAGGTAGAAACGGCGTCAAATCGTCAACTATACTTGCAGGATTATTCGTTGACGTAGTTGCAGATTCTATTATCCGTTCAGGCAGAACAAATGGAACAATAACCCAACCATACAAAAAGTATAGCAGCAACAAAACCGGAAAACTTAACGCTGTAATAATCGGACGTGACAAATTAAATAAATATTATGTAAAAGGTGAATGAAAATTTATCTTTTAATATACGTATCGTAATGAAATTCATGACTACGAAATCGTATTCAACAAAACCTGATTTCTGATAAGCAAACAAGCAGCTCGAACCGAAAATTAAAGTGAGAATAAAATGAGAGTAATTTAAAACTCTTTTTTATCCGCCATGAATTTTCATTAATATTTGTTAATATCCGGTAAATTTTTTTCGCTAAAAAATTGTGTAATTTCGCGGATAAAATGAAACAATTATCTTTAATTTACAATTCTGAAAATCTTATTAATTCTGTCTAAAAAAAATAGGTTTTAGAAATCGTCAGATATATTATGATAATCAATTATTAGTGAGTTTCTAACGATTCTATTTGTTTTTTTATGTCTTGAATTTTTATATTTCGTAACAAAAATTTTTTTGTTGAGTTTGTTTCTCCGCTTATTAAGTCAACTTGTGAAATTTTCACATTCAGATATTTTGCCAATTGTTTACGAATTGCATTGTTGGCTTTACCTTTTTCCGGTTGTTGTGTTACCGACACTTTAAGTGCGCCGTCATAAATTCCGCGGATTTCATTACGTTTAGAACCCGGGTACGCACGTATATCGATCAATACTCCTTCTGAAACTTCTGTCAACATAATTTGAATTTTAAGTTGTTCCTATTTTATAATCACAATCACTTTTATAATCACAATCACTCAATCTTGTTATAAATTTGATTCTTTTTTGTGCTGTGTATCAATCGAATTTTGTATTTGTAACAGACCTGTTTTTACCGTTTTCTTTTCTATTAATTGCAAGAAATAAAAAACGAATTTTAAAATGTAATTGATATATTACAAAATTTTATGTTTACGCATCGTACTATGAATTTCGGCAATACGAAGGCTATTTCATTAAAAAAACTGCCCGCTTTCCAATTAGGCAAACAGACAACTCAAGCCGAAATTTCATGAGAGAACAAGTTAAAATATTCCCCAGATATTGATAATTGAAATGATAATTGAAAAACATAACACATAAAAAGAATTGTACAAATTTTAAAAAATTAAGAAAAGACCAATTTTTTAAAATTTCGGTAATATACCATTCTTACCTCATAATTCGTCTTGATGTGTATTTTATGAATTGTTGTTATTATTTGCGAGTTTTTTTAATTCATCAACAACAATTTAATTATGAGTTACCGCCTCACCAAAGAGCAAATTCAGAAACTTAAAAAGCAGTATTACAAGAATCGCGGTCATCGTTTTGCGGATCGTATTCGTGTAGTGATTGCGTTTGCTCACAGATATAAAGTTTCAGAGATTACTTTAATTTTTATGCTTGACTGCGATACGATTCGTCATTATTTTCGTTACAAAAAATAAAAACTGACATGTAGAGACACAAGGCATTGCGTCTCTACATAGCAATCTCTTTTTTGTAACAAAAAAGATAACCAGTCCCGCAAAAAAATAAATTATTACACCGAGTATATTACTAATTTTGTAATTTCCAGCCGTCTGGTATTATTGCTTCTTTTTGAATACAAATCACGCCGTCACGAATCATTCCAAACGGTTTTTCTTCTCCATTAAATACATTGCTTCGATTTACAATTTCTACATGTTTTCCAATTCTACATGCTTTATCAATAATGGCATTTTCAATTATTGAATTGTCCCCTATACCAATATGAGGAATTCCTCTCGCTGCAAATGATTTTTTCTCTTCTGCAGTTTCATAATAATCGTTTCCCATAATTATCGAATTGCGAATCCTAACACCTCGTCCGATTTGACAACTCAACCCTATAACACTGTTTTCAATCATCGCCCATTCACCGATATTACATCCGTCTGCGATCAAACTTCCTCTTATTGTCGCACCATCGATTTGTGTCGGAGGTAGAAATCTAGGTTGTGTAAACGTGTTCCAATCAGGATGCCCTAAAACAAACGGCGGATTCGCACCTGCCATCGCAAGATTCGCCGAAAAGAAAGAACGAATCGTACCAACATCTTCCCAGTAACCATCAAACAAATAAACTTGAACTTTCCGTGTTCTAATAGCAGCCGGAAATACTTCTTTGCCGAAATCTTTGTAATCTGTCTTTTCCAACGATTCAAGTAACGTATCTCTGTTAAAAAGATAAATACCCATGCTCGCTAAAAAATCACGAGACATCGCCTTAATACCGCGTTTTTCAATCAACGACGGCTCCGTCCGTACATGATCTAATTCGTCATTGGTTTTGGGTTTCTCAATAAAACCTATAACGCGTCCGTTGTTATCCAGCCGCATAATTCCGAGTTCTACCGCTTGCTCCCGCTTGACCGGTAAACCCGCAATAGATACATCTGCTCCAGTTTTAATATGAGATTGAAGCATCGACTCAAAATTCATCTTGTAAAGTTGATCACCGGAAAGTATCAATACATATTCGACATTACGCTGCTGAATATAACTCAAATTCTGACGCACCGCATCTGCCGTTCCTTGATACCAATTCGATTTCTCATTCGTTTGCTGCGCCGCCAATATCTCCGCAAATCCGCCATGAAAATAATCAAATTGAAACGAATGCAAATGATGATGCAAACTCGCCGAATTAAATTGTGTGAGAATGTAAACTTGATCGATACCGCTATTTATACAATTCGATAACGGAATATCGATCAATCGGTACTTGCCTCCGATGGGAACAGCAGGTTTAGCACGAAATTTCGTAAGCGGATATAATCGCGAGCCGACGCCTCCGCCAAGAATCAACGCTATTACATTTTTCATTTTTATATTCATTTAGTTTGAAATAATCTTTAATCATGCTGAATAACCGTAATGATAATTATCGTTACAATTATTCTCCTTGATACTATTTTAGTGAATTTTAAATTGCTGCTCACTCGTGAATTTTTATTTTTCGTTACAATAAATAAAACTGAAATGTAAAGACACAAGACATTGCGTCTCAACAAAAAATTTTCGTTTGTTTTTAAATTCGTTTGTTTTTTTGAAACTAGAGACACAAGTCATTATGTCTCTACAGAAATTTTCGTTTGTTCTTTTTATGTACAAAAAATAAAACCGGATTTCAACTGAGCCGTTAAAATTTTGTACTATTTTACTATACTTGAATGACACGAATTTCGGAATCAACATTTTCTTTTAGTAAATCCTCGACCAGATATTTTATCGTTTGACTCGCTCCCGCACAGCCCGAACATGTTCCTTGTAAGGCGACATAAATTGTCTTATCTTTTATGTCGATTAACTCTAAGTCTCCGTTATCCTGACGTAATATAGGACGAATTTTATCGTCAATCAGCTTCTCGATTTTTTTGAAAAATTTGAACGGTGAATTTTGTTCAGTATTGTTAGCCTCTGACTGTTCGTTAATTTTTTGTAACGAATTATCAGTTGCCTTTTGTCTAATATTTTCCGATTCCCAGATTTCATCGAGAATATCTTGTAATCCTCCTTGTTTATTTTGACACAGCGTACATGCGCCGCCGGCTTTGATTGAACCGATTATTTCAGGTATAGTCCGAAGATTGAGTTCGCGGATTTTTCGGCGGATATAAGGTTCAGAAAGACCAAAACAATTACAGACAATTCTGCCTTCTTGCTGCTCTTGTTGATGATTATCGATTCCGAGAGCAGTCAAATTGACACCGCGTTTTTCTGCCCAATCGAACACTGCGGCTTGTAATGCTTCTGCTCCCATCACTGAACAATGTATTTTCTGTTCGGGCAAACCGCCTACAAAATCGACTATATCTTTATTCGTGATTTCGAGTGCTTCAATCGGCGTAAAACGCTTTGATTCTAAAATACGGCACAATGCTTCAGATGACGCAATTGCAGATGTACAACCGAATGTTAAATAACGCGCTTCCACGATTACATCTTTAAGCGGATCAGAGTTACGTTCTACTCGAAATGTAAACGACAATGCGTCGCCGCAAGCTATCGATCCGTGATTACCAATTCCATCTGGTTCTTTAATCTCGCCAAGATGAGTACCTTTTTCTCCTTGTACGGCAGCATTAAAGAGTTCTTTAGTTTTATCACTATATTCCCAAGGCATATTATTTATTTTTGAAACGTTAATTGATTATTTCGTGTTCGTTCCCGTAAACAAACCGCATACGGCAAACTCGATGATTGTAATAATTCATTGTATAAATTCATAGTATAGTATAAGTATAGTATATACGTATCACACTATAAATTTCGGCGGAGTATTCGGCGGTGAAAAAGTGTATTCTGTAAAATCTGCTTTTAAGTAAGCAGACAACTCGAACTGAAAATTAAAGTGAGTGCTGTAGTGATCGCTGTGAAAATTAAGTTGAAATTTAAGTTGAAAATTAAGTTGAAAATGTTACAAAATTCAAATGAATATTACAAAATTTAATTCTGAATTACGAATTAAAAAACATCATCTAATTGATAATGTGCGAACACCGTTTTCGTTCCCGCATTAACAAAGTAAGCAAGATTATGAATATGATAAGCCAAAATGTCAATCTTTGTTATCACAATTGGAGTAACCGTTTTCTGGATTGTAATTTTTATGACAATTGTAATGATTATAAGGGAGGTCATTTGACGCATATTTTGACCCGTTAATCAACAAGATCGTTAAAAAGCTTTTAATCTGCCGGCGGTTGAATTTATAATATTTATCGTGAATTTATTTATTTGAATTTATGTCAATGAAAATTTTTCAGTATATTTTTAGTGCGGCAAATAATATTATTGCTGCTTATATAAACAGGACATTTTGCGGTTTGAAGGAATTAACTCGAACCGAAAATTCAAGTGAGTTCTGTTTAAAAAATAATATTTATTCAAGAAGTCATTGAGTTGCTATTGACGTTGTTTTTGTGTTTTGTACAATTGTACCCCGTTTTACCGTATTGGCGATTGTGTTGCTGATTGCGGTGTGGATTAGTTGACAGCAATAAAAGTAAACAAACTGCTGTCAACAAGTTAAATATCAAATTTAGAGAGTAAAAATAATATTATGGGAAGTACAATCGAAGATGTCAGAGGCCGTCAAATTCTTGACAGCCGCGGTAATCCAACAGTTGAAGTTGATGTGATTCTTGAAGATGGTTCTTTTGGACGAGCGGCAGTACCAAGCGGTGCGAGTACCGGTGTCCATGAAGCACTTGAGCTGCGTGACGGTGATAAGTCGAAGTATCTAGGCAAGGGAGTTTTGCAAGCTGTTGAAAATATCAACGATAAACTCGCAGAAGAAGTTTTCGGATACGACGCACTTGATCAAATTACAATTGACAAGCTGCTGCTTGAACTCGACGGAACAGAAAACAAAAGTAAGTATGGTGCCAATGCGATTCTTGGCATATCTATTGCCGCAGCAAAAGCTGCTGCCGAGTATTCTGGTTTACCGCTTTATCGTTATCTAGGCGGAGTTGGAGCAAGATATCTGCCGGCACCAATGATGAATGTTATCAACGGAGGCGCACATGCAGATAACAAAGTTGACGTACAAGAATTTATGATCATGCCTTTAGGCTTTGATACTTTCTCGGACGCAATAAGATGCGGTTGCGAAATTTTTCATTCGTTGAAAAGTGTTCTGAAAAAACAGAAATATTCAACGAATGTCGGAGATGAAGGCGGATTTGCTCCCGACCTCGAAAGCAACGAAGACGCATTAAAATTGCTAGTCGAAGCAATTGGTAATGCCGGATATGAAGCTGGTAAACAAGTTTATATCGCAATGGATTGTGCAAGCAGCGAATATTACGATAAAGATAAGAAAATTTACACAATCGACGGCAAAACGCTTAAAAGTGATGAAGTTGTTGCACTGCTTGCTGATTGGTGTAAAAAGTATCCGATTGTGTCGATTGAAGACGGTTGCGATCAAGATGATTGGGACGGTTGGAAATCTTTGACTAAAGTATTGGGCGACAAAGTACAACTTGTTGGAGATGATCTTTTTGTTACTAACACGAAAAGATTACAACGCGGAATTGAAAACGGAATTGCAAATTCAATTTTGATAAAAGTAAATCAAATTGGAACTCTTACGGAAACAATTGAAGCAATTCAATTAGCACATCGAAACGGTTACACATCTATTTCGTCACATCGAAGCGGCGAGACAGAAGACGCAACAATTGCTGACCTCGCTGTTGCTCTTGGAACGGGACAAATCAAAACCGGTTCTGCTTCAAGAACTGACAGAATGGCAAAATATAATCAGCTCATCAGAATTGAGGAAGAACTAGGAAAAGGTGCTATTTATGCCGGTCAATTATTCCCGAAACTGAAAAACCGTTAACAGACTAATTATCGTAACGAAAATTGTAACAATCGAAAAAAATTTGTAGAGACACAAAGTATTGCGTCTCTACATTTCGATTTTATTTTTTGTAACGAAAATTGTAACAAACGAAAAAAATGTAGAGATGCAAGGTCTTGCGTCTCTATATTTCAAATCAGATTATTTATTGTAACGAAAAGTAACAAACGTAATTTTTACTTTTGATCGGAAAGCAGGTTTTTACTGAATACGTATTTATATCACCGAAATTCGTAGTACGGCGTATATAATGAGTATGTTTTTGAACAGTTAAAACTCATAGTACAAATTGGATTTTGCTATCATGTTTCAATAGCGGTTATGATTTAATTCGCTTTGTACATGATTTAACTTTTAACCATTAACTTACACAAAATTAAATGACAGAAAAATTACAAATACGAATAGGACACAGTCCGGATTCAGACGATGCATTTATGTTTTATGCACTCGCTACAGATAAAATTGTATCGGATAAATATGAATTTTCACATGAATTATTAGATATAGATACGCTTAATTATCGCGCTTTCAACAGCGAGTTCGACTTGACCGCAATGAGTGTTCACGCTTATGCGTATTTAGCGGATAAATATTTATTTTGCAAGTCTGGTGCGAGTATGGGCGAAAATTATGGTCCTGTATTAATCGAAAACGGCAATTGGGATTATCGGCATCAAGATACTCCCGCACGCGTAGCTATTCCGGGTGAATTGACAAGTGCGTTCTTAGCCTTGAAATTATATTTTGCTGAAACCAAACGCACAAATATAGAGTTTATAAATGTTCCGTTTGATAAAGTCGTTGACTCAATAAAATCAGGCGAGACCGAAGCCGGACTGTTAATACATGAAGGTCAACTAACTTATACACGCGAAGGATTACGGTTAATCGTTGATCTCGGCGTTTGGTGGATGCAAGAAACAGAACTGCCTCTGCCGCTCGGTGCCAACGGAATAAAAAAAGACCTGCCGTCAAATGTAATAAATGACGTTACAAAATTATTGAATGAAAGTATTCAATACGCTCTCGATTTCCGCGAAGACGCCCTAAACTACGCATTAAAATTCGGAAGAGGTTTAGAATATTACGACGTTGATCAATTTGTCGGAATGTACGTAAACAATAGAACATTAGATTTAGGCGGCGACGGACAAAAATCTATTCGTGAATTTCTAAAACGTGCATATAACAACGGCATTATCCCAAATTTAATCGAACCAGAATTTGTGTAAAGTTTAGAAAATACAACGTCAACTTTTCACAACAAACAACGTCAACTTTTCACAACAAACAAAGTCAACTTTTTACAACAAACAACGTCAACTTTTCACAACAAACAACGTCAACTTTTCACAACAAACAATGTCAACTTTTCACAACAAATTGAATTGTAAAAGTGAACAGTATAACAATGTAATTTTCGTTACAATATTATTTTCTGCTGTGTCTTATTAAAACTTAAACGTTGAATCGTACCAACTAATCGTACCAGCTAAATCGCAGCAACTCAAATGAACAATATTGAGAAGCATATTAACAGTATTATGCCTGTTCGACTTATTGGAACGGTAGTACAAACACACGGAATGACAATAGCGGCAGCGGGTTTTCCTGCTCCCGTTGGATCAGTTGCCGAAATCGAGCGGGCTGGTAATGAGCCGTTAAAAGCTGAAATTATAGGCTTTCGTGATAATTATACTATTCTTTATCCGTACAATGATATTATCGGAGTGCGGCGCGGGAATAGAGTGCGGCTCACAAAAACGTTACCGTGGATCAGAGTTGGTACAAACTTGCTGGGACGTATCTTAAATGCTGAAGGACTTCCGATTGACGGTTTACCTTTACCGACTCTTGAAGACCGAATTTTATTCGATAACAAACCGCCTCAAGCAACAAGCCGTCCGCGTATAAATGAAATTCTTGCTACCGGTATAAGAGCAATTGACGGAATGCTGACATGCGGATGCGGTCAAAGACTTGGAATTTTTGCAGGCTCCGGTGTCGGTAAAAGTGTTACGCTGGGAATGATCGCAAGATATACTAACGCTGACATTATCGTAATAGGTTTAATCGGAGAACGCGGACGTGAATTAAACGATTTCATCGAACGTGATTTGGGAACAGAAGGTTTGCAAAAAAGCGTAGTTGTTGTTGCAACATCGAATGAACCGGCTCTTATGAGAGTTCGTGCACCGATGACTGCAATGTCGATTGCTGAGTATTTTCGAGATCAAGGCAAGAACGTGTTGGTAATGATGGATTCGTTGACTCGATTTGCGATGGCTCAAAGAGAAATCGGACTCGCTGCAGGTGAGCCGCCGACGACTAAAGGGTATCCGCCGTCGGTTTATGCAATATTACCAAAGTTGATTGAACGTGCAGGAAGATCACAGAAAGGGACGATTACTGCTTTCTTTACAGTGTTGGTTGAAGGCGATGATCAAAATGATCCAATTGGAGACACTGTTCGAGGTCTTTTAGACGGACATATTTGGCTGTCGAGAAAGTTGAGTACGAGGGGATATTATCCGGCAATCGATCCAATAGAAAGTATTTCGCGGTTAATGCCGGATATCTGTGATGAACAACATTTGAAAGCAGCAAGAAATATGAGAAAAATACTAGGAATTTATTCTGAAAACGAAGACGCTATTTCAATCGGCGCATATCGAAAAGGCAGCAGTCAGGAAATTGATAATGCAATAGTAATGAAACCAAAAATCGATGAATTTCTACAACAACATATTACAGATCATGCACAACTTAACGTTACAATAAATAAGATCAAAGAAATCTGTAGTTAATTTAATAAAGAACTCTGGTAATGTATCAGGTGGAATTTTTGCAGTCATCGTTATATTTTGCAGTCATCGTTATATATAGTAGTAATTTTAAGAATCAATCAAACCAGCTCCGAAAGAGCGATCGGATTATAACCCTGCACTTGGCGGAAATTTCTTGAATGTTTAAACATTATCAATAATTTTATTCAAACAAAAATGACTTTTAAATTTCGTCTTGAGTCTTTGATTACAATTCGGGATAATATTTTGAAAGAACGTCAGAGTGAACTTGCGAAAGCTTATGACGCACGAAAAATCGTTGAAGAAACAGAGAATAAAATTAATACTGAACTTCAAAATAACTTTGAAATAAATCGCCGCAAGTTACAAGAATCGGGAGTTTTGGATGTTGAATATTTACTTAGTTTACAGCGGCGCAACGCATATCTTAATTCGCAACTGAATATAATTAAACACGACCTCGCACAAATCGACGATGAAATTGAACGGCGGAAACAAGCTGTAATAGAAGCTCATACAGATATGAAAATTGTTGAAAAACTTAAAGAGAAAAAACAAAATAAATATCAACAAAACGAATTAAAAAAAGAAATCATAGCAATGGACGAAACCGCAACAATAAGAGCAGCACGTAAAGAGTAAAAAAAAAATTGTAATATATACTCATTGTCCTTTAAAATTCGGTATTATTTTTTGTAACGAAAAAGGTGACCGTTCACGTAAAAAATCCTGTTGCCCTTTCAGGGCGATTTTAGTTTAAAACGAATACCGAAATTTAAAGTGAGAAAAGTATATTACAAAAAAAATTTCAATTTAAAATAAATGTAACAAAAATTATTAGAGGAGAATTTTAATATGCTGGACAAAATTCTTAACACAACTGGTACGGTGCTGTTATACGGCAGCACGAGTACATTTTTAGCGATGCTTTTACTTTGGATTTGTTTGAGCTACAGTTGGAATATAGATAAATCAAAACGAATTAAAATGATTGCAATTGCACAAGGTCATGATATTGCAGCGTTTCAACGTGAAATTGAAAATCGAATAGGAACAATGACTTACGCAGAAATTCTCGAAAAACGTGCAAAATGGTTACAAGAAAATGAATTACAAGGTAACAGCTCAAGCAATGAAAATTTAAATCAATTGCTTAGCAAAGATATGGAAGAGATAAATCGTAAACTAGCGTTGATCGAAAAACGGGAAAAAGCATTTAAGAAACATATCGACGATTATATCGCATCAACAAAAACCGCCGGACTAGATGAAGAACGAGACATTATTGAACGTGCTGAACCGGATGTTGCAAAAAATATTTTGCTAGGAATTATAAGAGATTTCGGCGACTGGAATCGTGTACTGACAATGATGAAAGACATGAATCCGCAAAAAAAACGTGAAATCTTGTATGCAATGGAAGGTGAAGAAGAACAGAAAAAATTAGTCGAACTATTACAAAAAATAGGCAACAATGAACCTATCATACAAGAAATCGAAAAAGCCGCACAAAATGCAAACAACATTCAAGAGTAAATTTTCAAATCTGCTTTTCAATTCATTTATTGTAACAAAAAATATAACAAACGAAAAATTCTGTTTATGTATTAATCATTATGAATAATTTTAATCAATCGCAATCGGATACTCTAATTTTGAGGGAACGATTACAACAATTCCGTAACGATTTTAATCTGATTGAAAATGAAATAGGCCGTTTACTTGTTGGTCAATCGGAGGCAGTTCGTGATATTGTTATTGCAATGATTGCAGGGGGACATGTTTTGTTGGAAGGTGTTCCCGGTCTGGGGAAAACATTACTTGTTAGGACATTGGCTGAAATTATTGAATGTAAGTTTTCACGAATCCAATTTACGCCGGATTTAATGCCTGCCGATTTAACCGGTACAAACATAATGAACAAAACAATTGAAGGCAACAGCTATTTTGAATTTCAACAAGGTCCGATATTTTGCAATCTATTACTTGCCGATGAAATCAATCGTGCAACACCGAAAACGCAAGCGGCGTTGTTGGAATCTATGCAAGAACATTCTGTAACTGTCGGCAGGACAACGCATCGATTACCCGAATTATTTTTCGTTCTAGCAACACAAAATCCTATCGAAATGGAAGGAACATATCCGTTGCCGGAAGCACAACTTGATAGATTTTTCAGCAAAATAATTTTTCCGTTTCCTTCAAAAGATGAATTAGTTGAAATAATAAATCGAACAACAACTGCTGCAATTCCGCAGGTCAAATCGACTATTCCGACTCAGCGTGTTTTGGAAATGCGTCAACTTATTCGCGAGGTAACGGTCGCAGATGACATCACACAATATGCCGCTGAATTAATAATGCGAACTCATCCGGGATTAAATCATTCAGACTCATTTTCGGCGAATCATTCAGCTGCCGAGAAATTAGTTGACAAGTATGTACGTTATGGCGCAAGTCCGCGCGGCGCACAAGCGTTAATGTTAGGCGCAAAAACAAGAGCTATTTTAGACGGACGTTATAATGCCGCAAAAGAAGATTTAATTGCAATGACTTCAACTGTATTAAGACATCGAATAATTCTTACTTTCGAGGGTGAAGCCGAAAATATCACAACAGATGAAATTATTGAAACAATAATTATGGAGTAATATTTTACTTGTCATATTTTTCATACTTTGAAATTCGGCGGAATATTTTTGTAACTGTCTATTTTGACATTTCTGTTTTAATTTTTTTACACGAAAAACACGAAAATTTTTTAGATAATTTTAGTGTATTTCGTTATTTCGTGTGTTTCGTGATCTCAAAAAAACAAAAATTCTACTGATATATTACATTAAAATAGTCAGTGTTTACTATTCATATTGTAGTAGTGAAACGATATTTTCTGTTTTTATTTTTGAGCGTCCGTTTAGCGAAGTCAATTCGATTACGAACGCGGCGGCTATTACTTTTCCTCCGTTCTCTTCGACTAGGCTGCGGCATGCTTCAACGGTGCCGCCTGTTGCCAACAGATCATCGACTATTAGGATTCGGTTTCCGTTTTTCAGTGCGTCGATATCCATTTGTATAGTATTTGTTCCGTATTCTAAATCGTAGGATTTGGAAACAGTTTTGCATGGTAATTTGCCGGGCTTGCGAATAGGAATTAAACCGACATTAAGATGTGCCGCAAGCGGTGCCGCAAAAATAAATCCACGCGATTCAGGTGCCGCTATCGCATCGAACGGTTGGAATGATTCCACTGAAACAGCAAGACGATTGATAGTTTCTCTAAATATGCCGCCTTTACGTACAAGTGTAGTTATATCGTAAAAGAGAATACCCGGAATAGGAAAATCTTGGATCGTTCTTATGTGATCGTTGAGATTGATCATTTTGTTTTAAAGTAAGTTGAGTTGTGAAAATTGATGGGTAATTTTGAAAAAAAGTTAAATTTAATTTACAGCGGTGAACTTCTTATTTATACGGTTTGTTAAATGAATTTCGGTTGTTCGTAATAAATTAAGCTGCGGTCAATAATTGTTTTCGTGTTGTAGTTAAGATTGTGAATGTTATCAAAATTTATATGTGAACAGTTTAAACTTACGTTTGTAAATAAGAAGTCAGCTTACGTAATTTAGATTTAAGTTACGGGGCGATCTGTTTGACTGGATATTTCAAAAAGTCTAATCATGTTTTTTGATTTATCTTTTATTATGATTTACATCATCAAACAGAGACCTGCAAATTATACACAATTACAAATTAAATATAACCGTTCATGTTTTAGTTTTTTCAGGTGTTGTTTTTTTCTTTTTTATTGTTATATTTCGCATACAGATTTGACAAGTGAAAAAGAACTATTATTGAATATTATTTACAAGTTTTTTATTTATCGAACAACTCAAATCAGACATTGAGAATCACTAATCTTTTTCGTATGTATTTTGTTTTTTCAGTATTTTTTTGCAAATATGAAATAAACAAAAATACAAAACAAACTAACATTTATCGAATAATTTTAATTTTTTAATAGCGATGAAATATTTTAACGTAGCCGGTCCTTGTAACGAACAGGAACATTATATGATCAAAGCTTCTAACCGTCTGCAAGGCGTGGAGGAGTTGATAGACAGCAGACAATATTTTGTGATTCACGCATCACGTCAGAGCGGAAAAACAACGTATCTGTTGGATTTGTCCAAACGGCTTAATGACGAAGGCAAATATTATGCGTTGTACTGTTCGCTTGAACAAGTACAAAATATTATTGAACCTGAAAAAGGTATTCCAGCGATAGTACAAAATATGAAAGCCGACATCGCCGATACGGATATTCCACACTGTTTGGACTTCGCCGCAAACGCTGATT
>JAITKS010000160.1 GCA_031278315.1 Planctomycetaceae bacterium
GACGATCGGATTTTTACTGTTGTCTTTTT
The DNA here is from genome assembly GCA_031278315.1 of Planctomycetaceae bacterium. Lineage (GTDB taxonomy): Bacteria > Planctomycetota > Planctomycetia > Pirellulales > Thermoguttaceae > WRKP01. The sequence goes on from JAITKS010000160.1 coordinate 30, forward strand.
AGGGTTGGTTTGATTCTTTAAAAATACTCATTAAAGTATATGTTGATTTTTATCTTAAATAAGATATTATATTCCGCTCGTTATTTGTCTGGCGACAAATTTTTTTTAGAACAGAATCGAACAGAATTAATTCAGTTGAAGATTCTTTTTTTTTCAAATATCCAAAACTACAATCAAAAATTATGACAGTAACACTTCGTGTAGAATTTATAAATCCGTTTATTGTTGCGGTAACTAAAACACTTGAAACAATGGTCGGCTGCAAAGTTACAAGAGGAACTCCTGCTCTCAAAAAAGAACCTCAGGCATTGTTTCCTATCAGCGGAATAATCGGATTGTCCGGCGTTGTTGTTGGTACAGTAATTTTAACGATGTCTAAAGAATTGGCGATTAAATCCGCTTCCGTTATGCTTATGGAAGAGTTTACCGATCTTAATCCCGATGTTTACGACGCAGTCGGCGAATTAACAAATATGATCGCAGGAAACGCAAAAGCACAACTCGAAGAATACAAACTCAGTTTAAGTTTGCCGAATATCATAAAAGGTGAACGTTCCGAAATAATCTTTCCTGAAACAAGTCAACCGATTACTATTCCATTTCAAACCGAATATGGTCCGCTTGCAGTAGAAATAGGTTTTACTTCACCTCCCGTAAAATAATTGCCGTAAAAATTGATAATAGATCAGCGGAATATTTTAAACTGCTCTCATTTTAATTTTCGGTTCGATGCAATACGATACGATACGTATATATTATATACTGTGTATTGCCGAAATTTTTTTGTAATACGTATTTTTTGTGATACGTATAATTATGCTGTAATAATTATGTTGTCTAATTGCCGTAATAATATGTTGTCATTATTTTCACAATAATAATGATGAGTTCCTATAAATTTGAATTTTAAACAGCTCTTATTTTAATTTTCGATTCGATTCGTTTGTTTGCCTATTGTAAATCAGACTTTTTAATCAATAACATTTGAACCTCCGAAAATCATATTACGAGTTGTGTACAACAGCAATGCAACCTGAAAAACTTGGTCCTTTTCAAATAGGCCGTGTGTTAGGACGCGGCGGTATGGGAGTTGTTTACGAAGGTTTTCATGAAGAAACCGGCGAAATAGCTGCCGTTAAAGTTCTGCTCGATACATTCGAAGAAGAAAACGATACAAGATTACGATTCGAAGCCGAAATTGATACCCTCAAACGTTTAAGACATCCTAATATTGTACGTTTATTCGGATTCGGTAAAGATCAAGGTTTACTCTATTACGTAATGGAGCTTGTTGACGGTGCAAGTCTTTATAATGAACTGAAACAAAAACGTTTTTTTCATTGGTACGAAGTTGCAAAAATTGGAATGGAAATCTGTCAGGCATTACGTCACGCTCACGACCGCGGCGTTATACACCGTGACGTTAAACCCGCTAATATTCTGCTCGAAAAAAACGGCACCATAAAATTATCTGATTTCGGTATCGCTTCTTTATTCGGCTCACAACATCTGACCGATAACAACGCCGTTGTCGGTACGCTCGAATATATGTCGCCCGAACAAGCACTTGCTTATCCTGTCGGACCTCGCTCGGATATGTACTCGTTGGGAACCGTTTTATACTCGCTTATCTTGAACAAACCGCCTTTCATCGCAAAAAATCTTGCTGAAATAATAAAGAAACATCAGGAAAATATAATCGAACCGATACGAGTCACCCGAATCGATGTACCCGAAGAGATGGAAAATATTGTCCTTAATCTTCTTCAAGTACAATCGGAAGTCAGACCGCAAAGTCCTTTCGCCGTCGCCCGACGATTCCAAACTCTACTACAAATGCAATTCGGTCAAATCGAAAAAATAATAATCCGTCCAACCAACACAACCGATAACTCTGCACAACCAATAAACCAATCACAAGACGCAATAATCGACTTGAGTGTAATTCCTCTCGATAACGATAGCCGAAATAATAATAATTTTTTGTTGCCCGATTCGTCAAACAAAAATATTAATGACGATGCCGATATAACAAAATCAATCACCAACATCGAACAATTAAATCTGAATAACAATAGCAATCTCAACACAACTCAATTTGATTTCGACCGTCAAAACAATAACAATCCGCCTGTAAATACGTCATTAAAAAATAATAATATCAGCAGCAGCCAACCCGAAATAAATAATAATAATAATGTATTGCCTAATCCTGTTTCGCAGCCGAAAGATGACTTGGCAGTAGTAAAAAAACCAGTTGTTGCAGATAAATCAAAAACAGATACAACTCGACAAACACAACATTTAATTTTTACACGAGTCAGCGAACACGAACTTGATGGTTTGTCGAATTTACGTACTCCGCCGAGTTCACCAATTTCATTACAGACAATTTTCGCATCCGTGTGTTTACTTCTGATAGGAGGAATAATTTATTACCTTCTACAACCTGTGTCCCCCGATATTCTCTACGACAGAATACAATCAAAATTACACAGCAAAGGCGAAGAAAATAATTTCTCTGTTGAATCATTACGCCGCGCCGAGTCGGAAATACGATTCTTTTTAGATCACTACGCTGACCATCAACGAATAGGACAAGTTAGAATCTACGCTGACCAACTAGATATCGCAAACCTTGAACGCCGATTAGAACGAAGACGACAATTTTCTGATCCGGCATCAATTAGTCAAGTTGAACGGGCATATCTAGAAGCAACTTCATGGATCACTTCCGACCCAATGAAAGCAATATCAAAATTAAAAGCCGTAATCGACCTCTTCGGAAATGATACCGTCCCGCTAAAAATAGAAACCAATGATAATAACTCAAACGAAAATAATACAGACAACAAAATTAACCCTGAATTTTCAAACGGCGAAATTAAAAAAAATTATAACCGCCGTTTACAAAGTCCAACTGAAATGTGTGTCGAACTCGCAAGACGGCGGTTACACGAAATCGAAAAAACTATAGAAACAATAACATCAGACCAAGAAGCATTCTTAAATAAACGAATCCAAGACGCAAAAATTTTAATCGAATCGGAAGAACCGGAACAAGCACAAAAAATATTGTCTGGAATAATCGAATTATACGGCAGCCAAAATTGGGCAGCAAAATATATAAACGAATCAAATAAATTATTAGATAAAATCAAAATCAAAATCAAACAAAAAAATAAAAATTCCAACTAATCTTATTACGAAAAATCAATAACCTAAAAATGTATTCATCAAAGCCAGTACGATAATTAAGTAGGCAATGATAAATTACAATTTCAAAAGAAAGCAGGTTTGAAATGTTAAAACGCCGTATAATTCCTTGTCTTGATGTGATCAACCGCCGAGTAACGAAAGGAGTCAAATTTCAATCAAATATCGACTTGGGTGATCCGGTTGAATTAGCGTTGCGTTACTACGAAGACGGCGCAGATGAACTCGTCGTTTATGATATAACGGCGTCAGCAGAAAGACGAGCGATAGATATCGGAATGGTACGCAGCGTAGCAGAAACGATACGTATTCCATTTTCTGTCGGCGGCGGGATTTCTTCATTAGCAGATATGGAACGAGTGCTTGACGCTGGTGCCGAAAAAATTTCTGTGAACTCGTTGGCTGTTAAGAATCCGTCGATTATTTCGGAAGGTGCGAAAGCGTTTGGTGTGCAATGTATTGTACTTGGAATGGATCCGGTATTTAATCCAAAGATGCCTTGCGGGTACGAAATTACAACTCGCGGATTCAGAGAACGAACCGGAATAGACGCTGTCGAATGGGGACGTAAAGCAGTAGAACTAGGTGCCGGTGAAGTCGTAGTAAATTCAGTTGACGCCGATGGAACACGAAATGGTTTCGAGTTGAATATTACGTCGAAAATAGCGGAATCGATCGGTGTTCCTGTAGTTGCATCCGGCGGAGCAGGTTCTGCCGAGCATTTACGCGATGCATTTGAAAATCACGCCGACGCCGCTATTGTTGCTGGAATTTTACACTCAGGATTAACAACAATAAAAGAACTAAAATTAAAATTGAAAGAATTAGGTATTCCAATCAGATTAGTCTGATATATTCTATTCTGTTATAAATTTCCTGCGTGATTTTAATGAATACATATTAAAAACAAAAACAAAAACTGTAATTCATAATCTGACGCATTATATTATACGTAACATTAAATGATAACCATTAACGAAACATTGCCGAAATTTTCAGAGCGATTGTTATTTAGTCACAAGGGTGATTATGGTGTTGTATTAGGTATTGGCGGTTCACTTGGGATGTCTGGTGCGGTTGCGCTTGCGGGTAGAGCGGCGTTACTTGTTGGTGCAGGTTTATCTCGTCTTGCTGTACCATTACCGATACTTAATACCGTTGCCGGTTTTTATCCTGAATTGACAACTATTCCTTTACCGTCTGATCGAAACGGTAAAATTTTGTTTAATGCAATTGATAAACTGATCAAAAGTGCCGAATCGGTAACATCGATTTTTATCGGAACTGGACTTGGACGTTCTGCGGGTTTAGACAGACTTGTACCGAAATTTTTATGCCGTCTGGATTCTTGTAAAAAGCTTAAAGGTGTAGTTGTTGACGCTGATGCTTTAAATGCGTTAAATGGACAAATGCCGATTTTCATGCGGAAGAATATTATTTTGACTCCGCACAGTGCAGAGTTTAACAGACTGCTTAAAAGCACAGGATTATGTGAATGTCCGAGTGAAGATAATCAAGCGGACAGAATTAACGTTACGAAAAATTTTGCGAATTCTTACAATGTAGTTATGGTTCTCAAGGGGCATGAGACTATTGTTACGGATGGGAATATAGTATTTATCAATAGTGAGAGCGGCAATCCGGGCATGGCAACAGGCGGCAGCGGTGATATTTTAACCGGAATAATTGCAGGATTAATTGCAAGAGGATTCGACATTTTTGAAGCCGCAAAGTTAGGTGTATATTTACATGGTTTTGCTGGTGATATCGCATCAAAAAAATATGGAATTGAATCCGTAATTGCAAGTTACATTTTAAAATCAATACCAGAAGCAATATTAACAATGAAATAAAATAACAGTTCAAGATTTTTAATAAAATGTAAATAATATATCAATTACACTTTAAAATTCGTTTTTTATATTTTTTAATTGAAACTATTGTCAATAAACGTTTCAATAATTTTTAATAACTACAATTTGTTTTTGAGTCAAAAAATTGTCTATGAATTCGCCCTGAAAGGGCGAGTTGAGTTTAAAACGAATACCGAAATTTAAAGTGTAATGAGTATATATCGGTGAGATGATTTATTGTATTGGGAGCGCGGTTGTCTTGACAGTATCTTTAGATGTTTTTCGTACAAAAACAATGCAGGCGAGACGTCTGTGTTTTGACTAATATATTTTTTAGAATTTTCACTTAATTTTTAAATCTAAAATTACGATCTCTCTGTGTTCTCTGTGTCCTCTGTGGTTAATAAAAAAATTTCACTGATATATTACAAAAAATTTCGAGTTTCGTTTTTTTATTTTTTTTGACAGGATAAACAGGATTACAGGATTTACAGGATAGCGGTTATAGTTCGCATTTATTTTTTAAAACACGAAATACACGAAATTACACGAAAGGTTTTTTATAGATAATTTTCGTGTGTTTCGTGATTTTTCGTGCGTTTCATGTTTAAAAAATTTGTTTAGATTTATGGTTCTGAAATTGAGTTGAGATATTTTGCCATTTTGTCATAAAGATCAATTATATTTTGCCATTGATCAGCAGAAACTGTAATTCTATCAAGATCAGATTGATCGTTTTCCTTTTTCTTTGCCAGTTGCTCAGATTTTACTGACGAAACAAGATAACGTAACCTTATATGAATATATTGTAGAAATTCTGTCATCTGAGCAGCATTTTTAGGTTGCAAACCTGTCGGTAATTGCGGCGGCGGTAACAAATGTAACGGCGCAAGTTCATTAGGAGATAAACCCCGAAAAATCGCTACATCAAAAAGAGATGAATTTATATCCCCAGTTGTTACATGCTCAAGAGAACGACTCAAAAAATTAAACTCCTCGCCGTCAATTCCCATCGGAACAAAAGTCGATTTGTCCTGCTTGGCAAGAATCGCAAGACGGTTCGCTATTTCATCAGTCGAACCAAAAACTATTACAGATCGCCCAGCCGAAATTATATCGCCGGGACGTAAACGCCACACTGAAATCACTTCGCCATTGACACGCGTACCATTTGTACTTTGAAGGTCCGTTAGAATTATTGCACCGCCGTTTTCATGTATTTTAAGATGATAACGACTTATCCGCTCATCACTCAATTGGATCAAATTACCCTCTTCACGCCCAACCGTTACAGGTGTAGCGATCTGATGATAAGCCTTGCCTCGCTCAGGACCATCCAATATTCGAATTGTAACCAGAGCCATAAATTTATCTCAAAAAAAATATATTATTGTTACAAAAAAAACGCCGCTAGTTTAAAAACGCCGTTAGTTTTTTATGCTGATTATGAAATTTGTTCTTAAACCGCTCCTACTTTAATTTTCAGAATCTCAAAAGTTATTCATTAAAAAATCTGCCTCCGAATGTAAACAGACATCAATAATCGAAATTAAAAGTGCGAAAAGTTTAAAATTTTTCGTCATATATTAGCGGAATAATTGTTTTTCAATTTTTCGCTTATTTCGTGTGTTCCGTGTTAAAAAAAATTAAAACAAAAATGTCCCAATAGACAATTACGAAAAAATTCCGCCCGATATATTACAAAAATTATAAGAGGCGGATTTTACTAGAATAAATCAAATAACACAACACCGGTCTAAAAAAAATATACGTATCGTCATATAATTGACAATGACACAAAATCATAAAAAACTCTTTCCAATTTAGATAAAGCAGATAAATCAAACCGAAAAAATTAAGCAAAAGCAGTTTAAAATATTTCACTGCCGTATTACAAATAATCGATTTCTTGATCAACATATTCGTCTTCATAGTCGATTTTTATTTCGTCTTGATCTTGATCTTGTTGTTTGTTTGTTGTTATTTGTTTTGAATTTTGTTTTGAATTTATTGTTTTTATTTCCGGCTGTTCACGTATAAGTTTTATATTTTCTTGCGGATCGATTATTTCAACGTTTCTTATTTCATAAGTTGAATCGTGATAGTCAAACATTTTGTTTTTTGGTAATTCCATAAGAAATCTACTTGCGATAGTAGTCATTGTAGAACCTCTGAATCCGCGTCTGGCGGCATGGCTCAATCTTAACTCCCATTTTGCACGTGTTATTCCGACGAAAAATAATCTTCGTTCTTCTTCTATTTGCATATCATTTTGTGATCTGTCGTGCGGTAAAATTCCTTCCTCTATCCCGATAATATAAACAACCGAAAACTCTAGCCCTTTCGCTGCATGTAATGTCATCAATGATACAGCCTCCGCATTTCGATCTAAGCCGTCGGCATCGCTCGCTAAAGATGCCTGCTCTAGAAATTTTTCTAATCCGTTTTCATCTTCGTTAAGTTGAAGTTGATCGAATTCATACGCTTCGGATAATAACTCATCAATGTTTTGCAGTCTTGTCTGATCCTCTTCCGATTCCTCTGCATTAAACTGATTTCGATACGCAGTCTCATTCAGAACCATATCGATCAACGCAGCTACAGGATAATCTCTAGCGGCAGCTTCCGATAATTTATCTATTATCCTGATAAAACTGCTTACCGCCGATAACGTGCGCGAGTTTACTAATGCTAAATTACACAATTCACGTGCGGCATTTAACATTGTTAAATTACGGTCGAATGCAAGTTGCGAAATTTTTTTCAAAGTTGTCTTACCTATTCCGCGAACCGGTTCATTTATTACTCTTTCAAATGATACTTTATCAGCAGGATTATAAATCAATCTCAAGTATGCAATAATATCTTTTACTTCTTTACGGTTGAAAAATTCTAATCCGCGAATTAATTGAAATGGAACTTCATTACGCCGTAACGCATGTTCAAGATTTCGCGAAAGAGAATTCATTCTAAAAAAGATTGCATAATCTGAAGGTTTCCATGCTCCTGCTTTGATTTCTTTTGCGATTTCTATAGCAATTGAATCTGCTTCATCGTTTTGGTCTATACATTTGATCAAGCGGATCGGATTACCGTTTGATTTATTCGGTAAAAGGATTTTCGGTTTCCTGTACAAATTATTGACAATAACCGAATCAGCCGCAGCCAACACTTCAGGCGTACTGCGATAATTCAACTCAAGACGTATTATTTTTGCGTCGGGAAAATCTTTTTCAAAATCGAGAATATTCTGTATATTCGCTCCCCGCCAACCGTAAATTGATTGATCGGGATCGCCGGTTACAGCTAAATTTCTATTTCTGTACGATAATGTTTTCGCAATAACATACTGGACTGTATTCGTGTCTTGATACTCATCGATCAAAATATATCGAAAACGCTCCTCAAGCGAATTGCGGACTTCTTTATTACCTTGCAGTAATTGCGCAACATATAATAATAAATCGTCGAAATCTGCCGCATTAGCATGGCGAAGTTCTTTCTGATAAAGCGGATAAATTTCGCTTGTAATCATGCCGAGTTGACTATCGGTTCGAGGAATATAGTCTTCGCTGTTAATCAGATTATTTTTCGCCCACGAAATCGCAGACGCTATTTTCGAAACGTTAATACCGGGCGGTAATGACGAAGTTGAAACAATATTCTTTATAACAGATTCAGATTCATGCGTATCATAAATTGTAAAATTACGGCCAAGAGGTGTAATATCTGCAAAATGTCTGATTAACTTCGCACAAAATTTATGAAATGTGCCAATCCATACAAATTTATTAGGTAAGAGTTCCCGCAATCGGCTATTCATCTCTTCCGCTGCTTTATTGGTAAAAGTCAGAGCGATAATTTGTGAAGTAGGAACTCCTTGATACCAAAGCGACGCAATCCGATGTGTAACGACCCGCGTTTTGCCGCTGCCCGGTCCGGCTAATACAAGCAATGCACCATCCTTAAAAAGAACAGCCTCACGCTGCGATAAATTCAAATTAACAAGTAAATGTTCAGGAATTATTGATTGAGATTCCATAGTTTAAAACTGTTCTATTAGAGCCGCCTTTGTCTAATCAAAGATAACTCTAAAAAATTAATTTAAGAGACATACAACATTACGTCTCGACAAATTTTTTTTCGTTTGTTACGTTTTTTTTTTTCGTTTGTTACGTTTTTTTGTTACAATAAATAAATGTTACAATATACTTTTCACACTTTAAATTTCGGTTTTCGTTTTAAACTCAACTCGCCCTGAAAGGGCAATCAGCATTAGCGTAGGGCGACGCCCTACGGAAAAAATATAACACACCAAAGCCCTGTAAGGGCGGCAGCAAAAAATTATTTATGATCTTTAGGCTTGCG
>JAITKS010000161.1 GCA_031278315.1 Planctomycetaceae bacterium
TTCGTTTTAAACTAAAATCGTCCTGCAAGGGCGATCGGATATTTGGATCAATATGGTTAATTGTCTGAACTATGATTTTTGTGATTTGTATGATTGAAATGATTTTTTAAAACACGAAATTACACAAAAAAACAAAAACCTTATTACCTTATTATTGAAAGATGATTTTTTAATAAGGTAATAAGGTTGGCTAAAAATAAACTTAAAACCTTTGATAAATTTTACGAAAATTTTTGTAATATATCAGCGGAATATTTTTTTATTAACCACAGAGGACACAGAGAACACAGAGAAATCAGATTTTGTAATTTTAGATTTTAGATTTTAAATTTAAGTGAATTACTAAAAAATATTTTAGCCGACGGGAACGCAGGCGTCCCGCCTGCATCTTTTTTGTACAAAAAACGCCTAAAGATGCGGTCGAGACGACCGCGTTCCCGATAACAATAATTATTCTACTGATATATTACAAATAACAATTTATTTAATAAAAACGTAAAAACCGGCTTTACTTGTAAACCGGCACAATATTAAAGCGAAAATTAAAGTACGATTAATTTACAAATATCAAATGTGCGGAATTTGCGGAGCAGTTTGGTCTAAATCTGGTAATCCGATTGACTTGCCGGCACTCGACACGATGACCGATATTCTTACGCATCGCGGTCCGGATGCTCGCGGGACATATTATGATCTCGAACAAGGAATCGCTTTAGGGCATCGCAGGCTCGCTATACTTGACTTAACTCAATCCGGTCATCAGCCGATGTCTAACCGGAACGAAACAGTTCACATTGTTTTCAATGGTGAAATTTACAATTTTGAAATTCTACGCCGTGATCTTATTTCTATCGGTTATAATTTTAAAAGTGAATCGGACACAGAAGTAATCGTTTATCTTTATGAGCTGTATGGTGAAAATTTTATGACTTATCTCAATGGTATGTTTGCAATTGCTATTTGGGATACACAAAAACGAAAACTCATACTCGCACGTGATCGATTAGGCAAAAAACCGCTATTCTATAGAATCGAGCCGGACGTAAATTTGATATCTGAATTGAAACATCACGAATCACAATATGAAAAAAATCTACATGGAATTTACAGATTAATTTTTGCTAGTGAATTAAAAAGTCTCAAAACTATTCCCGATATGCCTGATAAAATCGACCCGTATTCTCTCGATGATTATCTGACGTATCAATATGTACCTCATCCATACACTATATATACTGGTATTTCAAAATTACCGCCGGCTCATTATGCAGTTTGGCAAGATGAAAAATTTTCTGTCAAACAGTATTGGAAACCTGATTGGAATATCGAAGACAAAAATTTTTCTCTCGACGATTGGAAAGAACAACTACGAGAGCTTGTTACAGACGCAGTTCGGATTCGAATGCGCAGCGATGTCCCGATTGGTGCGTTTTTATCAGGCGGAATAGATTCTTCGATTACAGCTGGAATTATGCAGCAAATCAGTCCGCAACCGATTCACACTTTCAATATTGGATTTGAACAAAAAGAATATGACGAATCACCTTATGCAAGACAGTTAGCTAACAAGTTTGGAACGATACATCATCAATTTACAGTTACACCGGATATCGATGATTTGCTGCCGCGATTGATTTGGCATTATGACGAACCGTTTGCAGATTCAAGTGCAATACCGACAATGCTGCTCTGCGAAATGACTCGGCGCAGTGTAACGGTTGTACTTTCAGGCGACGGCGGCGATGAAATGTTTGCCGGATATGATCGTTATCGTGCTGTTAAGTATGGTAATATTTGTGATATGTTACCGTTATTTTTTCGTCGTTTTCTTGCGGAGTATATTCAATATTGTATTCCAGCGCCGACGTGTCAACGGTCAATATTTCGGCGCGGTAAAAGATTCTTGGAGATGTTAGCGAATTCTCCGTTGGAGCGGTATCTGCAATGGATTGCGATTTTCAATTCTAACCGTCGAAATAAGTTGTACACGGAAGAATTCTTGTCAACTATTTCAGGATATAATTCTTTAGATTTTTTACGTCATGCTGAATCGAATTGTATTGAGCGGGATTTTTGCAGCAGAATTAGTTTTGTCGATATGCAAACTTATTTACCGTGTGATATTTTAACAAAAGTTGATATTGCATCGATGGCGAGTAGTCTTGAAGCGCGTTCTCCGTTATTGGATTATCGAATTGCAGAGACAGCTATACGTATTCCGTTAAAATATAAACTTGCAGGCAGAGTCGGCAAATTCGTTTTGAGAGATACTTTTCGTGATTTATTACCAACAAACATTGAACGCCGGCGAAAAATGGGTTTCGGCGTACCGATTGATCATTGGTTTCGCAACGAGCTTAAAGACAAAGTACGTGATCTATTATTAGACAAAAAAACAACTGAACGAGGTTTTTTTAACAAGAAATACATTCAACAAATTCTAAACGAGCATTTTAACAATCAATTTGATCACGCTTATCGAATTTGGAGTCTATTTGTATTTGAACTCTGGCTGAGAAAAGTTAGCGGTTAGTGGTCAGTGGTTAGTGGTTAGTGGTCAGTTCGCATGGGGTAATTAAATGTTTGCAGTTTTTAGTTTGAATTTAAATTTACTTTTTAATTTTTGGTTTATGTTTTTATATTAAATGAAATTAATTTAAAGATTCGAAATTTGATCCGTTATAATTTCCGCATGCCAACTAACCACTGACCACTAACCACTAACCACTAAGATATTTCTCTTATGTTTATTTTAAAACTTTTGTAACTATAATTG
>JAITKS010000162.1 GCA_031278315.1 Planctomycetaceae bacterium
TTCGTTTTAAACTAAAATCGTCCTGCAAGGGCGATCGGATATTTGGATCAATATGGTTAATTGTCTGAACTATGATTTTTGTGATTTGTATGATTGAAATGATTTTTTAAAACACGAAACACACGAAATTACACAAAAAAACAAAACCTCATTACCTTATTATTGAAAGATGATTTTTTAATAAGGTAATAAGGTTGGTGTGGTGCGGCGGTCTCGTCGGCTACTAAGTTTTTTGGTGAATCGTTTTGTTCGGAAAAATAAGGTGAAAAATAAGGTTGGCTAAAAATAAACTTAAAACCTTTGATAAATTTTACAAAAATTTTTGTAATATATCAGCGGAATATTTTTTTTATTAACCACAGAGGACACAGAGAACACAGAGGAAGAATATTTTGTAATTTTAGATTTTAAATTTAAGTGAATTACTAAAAAACATTTTAGCCGACGGGAACGCAGGCGTCCCGCCTGCATCTTTTTTGTACAAAAAACGCCTAAAGATGCGGTCGAGACGACCGCGTTCCCGATAACAATAATTATTCCACTGATATATTACCTTTCACTAATCACTAACCGCTAATATTGTTTTTTTATTCTTGCTGCCGTTATCTTGATACTTTTTCTGATTTCAATAATAACCACAAGAAAAAAGGACCGCCGATTATATTCGTCGTTACACCTACAGGAATCTGAACAGGATAAAGAATAGAACGGCTTATCATATCACAAACCGATAGAAAAATTGCACCCGCTAGAAATGTAATCGGTACTAAACGCCAATGATTCGTTCCTACAATTAATCTCGAAATATGCGGTGTCATCATACCAACAAAACCAATCGGTCCCGTTACCGAAACAATAACTCCTACTACTACCGAAATTATCACAAATAAAAATAATCTCAACTTTACAACTTCAATTCCTAAAGATTTAGCATGCTCTAATCCCATCGCTAAAATGTTTAATTCACGCGCAAGAAATAATAAAATGACAAATAATATAAACACAAACGGAAACATCCGCCAGAAATCCATAATTACAGCATCTTGAAATTCTCCCATAGTCCAATGCAGCAGCCGCAGCGCATTATACGGCGACGAGATATATTGCAAAAAAACAATTAAACTCGCAAAGAAAAAATTCACTGCAACTCCCGCCAGAAGCATCCGCTCCGATGCAATATCACCGCTGCCCGATAACAAAAGAACAATAAAAGTTGCAAAAATTGCGCCGCAAAACGCACCAATCGACACAGTCGAACTGCCCAAAATTACAAATAACCAACAACCGCTGTAAATTCCGCTTAACAAAAAACTCAACTGGAATGCAATTGCTGCTCCCAAAGATGCACCGCTGGCTATCCCAAGAGTATAAGGCGTCGCAAGCGGATTGCGAAAAAGAGATTGAAAAACTAATCCGCCCATCGCTAATCCGCCGCCGGCTGCCATCGCTACCAATACTCGATTAAAACGAAGAACATAAATCGGTGATAAATCCGAAAAAGAAAAAAAATAAAATGTCTTGCCTAAAATCGGTAAAACAAATAGTCCGCAAATCAATAACAATATTAGAATCGCTAAAAATATACGATAACAAAAATCAGAAAGCGGAAACATATTTTTTTGTAATAGTCTATTTTGACATTTTTTGTTTTAATTTCTTTAAACAGAAATACACGAAAATAAACGAAAAAATTGAAAAACAATTATTCCGCCGAAATATTACATGTTTTCTAATTGTTGCGAGTCGTTGCCGAATTAGTTATCTGACAATTGCCATTGACATATTCCTGCAACAAATGACCAAGTAATCCCGAAACAATCAACACCAATCCAACAAATAAAACCGGTACTCCGGGCTGAAAATTTCCTACACCGCCGTTAAATAAATAAAATATACCAAGAAAAATTCCAACAATACCAATCAAAGATAAACCAAAATTCAATTTTTGTAACAAAATTAACCAAAAAATATTATTATCCGAATCCGGCTTCAATACTTGCTTTTGATTTTGATTTTGATTTTGATTTTGCATAAATTGAACAGCCGAATCTTGCGAAATAATATTATCTGAATTTACGTTACAATTAAGTTTGTCATTGGAATTACATTGTAAATTTTGCTGCTGCTGCGGCGTTAAATGATATTCGCTGTTCTGCAAATTTAATGAGTTTATTTGATTTTGAGTTTGTAATAATAAATTGTCCGATTGCTTATTTCTTGAATAATTCTGCTGCCCGCTTGATTTGTCCGATGTCAATTTCAAATGAGGTTGACTAATATTCGGTACTTGCAATTGACTAATACAAATTCGCGCAGATTCAATATTGTCCATAATACGCTTGGCAGAATTTTCAGGACTGTCAAAAGAATCCGCCGCAAAAGAATCTGCTGCAAAATTTGCGTTGGAATGATTGGAATGAATTGTACTATTTAACGATTTTTGCGGATTAGTTACCGCCGTAGATTGCGGCAGCTTCGGAACAATCGTAACAGATAAATTTTTCTGATTTTCCGATTGCGCATTCAATGCCGCCTTACGCTGAATAAGTAATAATCTTTCGATTAACTCTTGACGTAATCGTTTTAACTCAAGTGCAGGATCGAAAGTATCTATTTCAATTTCAACTTCAACATTAGAACCAGTTCCGTAAGACATACGATGCGAATTCGAACCTGAATTATGTATCGGTTCAGTTGTCGGCTTGGTATTATACGGAGCTGAATTTTTCATCATTTTTGAATTGAGCAAGGTCGAAATAAATGTTGTCCGCTATAATTTCGATAACATAAAAAAACATAATAAACAGGCTCAATCTACAAAAGTTACCGAAAATACTACTTGGAACAACTTAAATTTTCAACATTACATTAAAATCATTGTATATTAAATTTGTAACTAATTTGCGTCATCGAAATTCACAATACGATACGCATACATTCAAACATTAAAATCGACTGTTCACCGGCAATTTGACTCCTCAAAATATCCAGAAAACTATCCAAACGGCGCAACATCTCTTTCGTTCAATCGACAAACCGCCCGCTAAAACTTTACAAAAGATATTTTTAAACTATTCATACCCTAATTGACGATAAACGATACCTTAAAATTTCACATTGATATCAGTCAGGGCAAAATAGATAAATTTTTGCAATTATATGAATCGTATCAGTCGGTGAAATTCTAGGAAAAGTAATATATTAGCGGTTAGCGGTTAGTTCGTATGCGGAAATTAGCACGGATTCTAAAGTTCAAATCACTATGGTTTCAAGTTTTGATTCTTTTAATTTATTATTTAGAAATCCTGTCAATCCTGCAATCCTGTAATCCTGTCAAAAAACAAAACTAAATATACGGTTCGACCGCGTTCCTTCTAACAATGAATTTTTACATTAGATTTTTACATTAGATTTTTAGAAATTCACTATATATAAATAATTCACTATATATAACTATGACTGCAACTATGACTGCAAAAATTTCGTTGATCTATTACACAAAAAAAATTGCGGGTACTTGCGTCAAATATTATTGAGGTGATATACTGTTCGCTCTTTAAAAATCAACACGATTTATTGCGTTTCTACAAATAGTGTATCTGTAAAAAAATATTTTTTAAGATTCCACTGATAAATTACAATTTTTCCCCTTACAGAACAATTACAATTTTTCGACAGAAATATTACGTTACGTTAATTAAATGATTTTTCATCAACCAATCTGGTTTTTACTTTTTTTGCCGTTGGCGTGTATGGTTTACTACTGGCGGATACCTTCACGGTTTCTTGCTGTACTGCGAATTTTAATATTGATTTCCGTAGTGCTGGCAATGACCGGATTGACAATAAAATTACCAACCCGCAGCGGAACAGTAATCGTTGTTGCAGATAGAAGCCGTTCAATGCCGCCGGATTCAGATATTTCCGCCAAACAAGCTATAAATCTTTTGTTGAATCATATTGGAAACGAAGATCGGTTAGGTATAGTTTCGTTTGGTATGTTTCCTTTCACGGAGCGGGTTCCAACCGGTAGTTTAGCAGGTGAATTTAATGAATTTCACAATACAGAAAATTTAGACGCTTCAAATCTGCACGACGCAATTGATCATGCGTTATCTCTTATTCCGCCTACCGAAAAAAGTAGATTACTTATAATTTCTGATGGACGCTGGACAGGCGACGCTCCTGATCAATTGATTTCGCGGCTCGTCCAACGCGGTATTCCTGTAGATTATAGACTCATTGAGCGGTCTCATGTCGGCGATGTTGCGATTCTGAATATTGACGCTCCTGAAAAGGTTCTACCGGGCGAAGTTTTTAAAGTTATTGGAACCGTTTATATTCCAGCAGCACAAAATATTGAGTATGAATTAATGTGCAACGGAGTAAAAGCGGCAAGCGGGATTCGTTCTATGGATGCCGGCACGAATCAAATTGAGTTCATGTTAAAAGCTGGTACGCCCGGAACGATGCAATGCGACTTAAAAGTAACAAGCATTATCGAAAAAGATGATAAAAATGATGACGATAAAAAAGATGATAAGAAATCAAACGGTGTAAATAATATCAATCTTAAAGAAGACGCAACTAATGCGAAAGATTCTACTGATTCTAAGGGTTCTACTGAATCTACTGGTACACAAATTCGGTATAAAGGTACGCTTGCCAAAGACCCTGTGCCGGAAAATAATTTTGGCCGCAAGTTAATTGGAGTTGAAGGTGACAAGCCGTTATTGGTCTTGGTTCCGCAGGTTGTATCTGGTTCGGGCGGAGTTGTATCGGGGTCGAAATTTGCGGAGGTTTTACGTAATGCGGCGTTGAATGTAGAGGTTTCGGATGGGATAGGTATTTCGTGGTCTCTTGCAACATTGAGTCGTTATTCGGGGATAATTTTTGACAATGTTTCGGCGCCGCAAATTGGTTCGCGCAGTATGGAATTAATTCGTGAATGGGTGAAAGAGACAGGAACGGGTTTGATGTTTACGGGCGGTAAGAATGCGTATGCGCTTGGCGGATATTACAAGTCGCCTTTTGATCCGATTATGCCGGTATCGATGGAAGTTAGAAAGGAGCATCGGAAGTTAGCGGTTGCGGTTGCGGTTTTGATGGATTGTTCGGGTTCGATGGGAATGACGGTGCCGGGCGGCAAGATAAAAATGGAACTTGCGGATGCCGGTGCAGCGGAGGTACTTAATATTCTTACGCCGATGGATGAGGTTGCTGTATTTACGTGTGATACGGGAGTTCAAACTATTATTCCGCTTAAGCTGAATACGAATCCTAGAGATGATATTAGGCGTATTCTTTCTGTTGGTCCAGGCGGAGGAGGGATATTTGTTTATGTCGGATTGAAAGCGGTAACTGCCGAGTTAGCGAGAGCAACGGCTCAAACCAAGCATGTTATTCTTTTCACCGATGCAGCGGACACGGAAGAGCCTAAAGAATATGTTACGTTACTTACTGCTTGCAGGGAGGTCGGAATAACGTGTAGTGTGATCGCTTTGGGAACTCAGATAGATGCAGATGCTGATCTTTGTAAAGACATTGCGAAAGTTGGCGGAGGTAATATCTATTTTACTGAAAAGCCGGAAGAGTTACCGCTTCTTTTTGCACAAGATACTTTTACTATTTCGCGAAGTACGTTTCTTGAGGATGACACAGCGTTTCATTTCTCAGGCGGAATGTTGACATTATCTAGTATAATGTTTAATAATCCGTTGACTTTAGGCGGTTACAATTTATGTTATTTGAAAGACAAAGCGGTTTTATCGGCGGTAACGGATGACGAATATAATGCGCCGATTATTGCATCGTGGCAGGTTGGGTTAGGGCGTGTTTTATGTTATATGGGGCAAGTTGACGGCAAGTTCACGGGGGCGATTGCGAATTGGGATAATTACAATCTTATGTTATCGAGTTTGGGCAGATGGACAGCGGGGAAAACGAATTTATTACCGAACAATATGATGTTGACGCAGACTATTGACAATGGAAGTTGTAAAATAAAATTGCATCTTGATCCCGAAAGTGAAAATGTGATCGCAATAACGCCGGAGGTTACAATTTTAATTCAGAAGCCGGAAGGTATGACGGAATCACGTAGAGTTCAATTGAAATGGTTAGAGCCGGATTTATTAGGAACGACGATTCCGTTGGCAGGTGATGAGATAATTCAAGCGACATTATTATTAGAGGACAATGGCGGGATAAAAACGTTTTCGTTACCGCCGATATGTATTCCGAATTCTCCAGAGTTTAGACCGCCGGATATTTCGCGGAACGCGGGTGAAATGTTACGTCAACTTGCAGCAGCAACGGGAGGTGTAGAGAGAATAGAGCTGCCGAGAATTTGGCGTGATATTCCGAAATCGCCGCGTTTTTTCGATTTATCGCCGTGGTTAATTTATTTTGCAATTTGCGGAATTATTGTTGAAATTTTCCAAAGGCGGACAGGATGGATTACGTCATGGGCGAAACGTATTCTTGCGGGACTGAAAAACAGAAAATTATTGAGAGAGAAATATATAAGCAATAAAACGAAAACAGAGTTTGAAAACAATGACAATAATGTTAGTGCGGAGCAAGGCAAATTGTTATCATTTTTTCAGCGTTTTAAGTTAAGAAAGAAATCGCGTGAAATAATAAAATTAGAAAATTCTAATTATTCGTCGAGTTTAGAGACGCAACAAACCGTCAATGATTCTGTATCAGAGCAAACAAACCAGTTACAAGATCAATCTGAATCTTCGCAATACGGCGATGTAGTCGACGCAATAAACAAAGCCAAAAAAGCCTCAAAACCAAGAATAAAAAAGTAAAATGTAAGATAATACATCAAGTAAAATTTTTTATTAACCGCAGAGAACACAGAGGACACAGAGAAAGAAAATTATTTCACTGATATATTACTAATAGTTAAAACCATAGAATGAGTCTGCCGTCTAACATGTTTGGCATTCGGCGGGTAACAGTGTCTGATATTTCTTTGTCAGCATATCGTGCGCTGAAATGCGACACAATTACAGCCTTATTATTGAAATTTTTTTGCCTCTTAACGATGTCATCTAAATGAATATGTCCATACTTGTGGATTTTATCACTTTGATGCCGCCTCGCTACAAACGACATTTCCATTATTAAAATTTCTGCGTCATACATTCCCGGCGTTTCGTCCAAAGCACGTACAGTACTGTCGCCTAGATATGCAATTTTCGGTATTCTCCATTCACGCGAAACTTCAACCCCCGATAAGGCTAGGTCTCTTATTTCATTTCCGCTCAAAGAAGAATATTCTTCCCTTAATTTTTTTCGCCGCTCCCAGACAATATATCCGACCGACGGAATAGAATGAAAAGTCGGCACGACAGAAATAACAAGCTCCCGCGAAATTATAAACTCGTCGCCTGCATTAACACCAATTAACTCACACGGTAACGCACCATAATCAAGCCGCGAATATGCGGCTAACAGATTTCTAACATTGCTAACAGCCTCCGACGGTAAATAAATCACCGGCGGAACCATACGCATCATCCGGCGTCTTGCAACATAAGCCGGTAACGATAATATATGATCCATGTGCGTATGAGATAAACATATTCGAGGTAATCCCATAAATGACCACGGCTGCGATCCGACATCAAAACCAATTTTCAACTCCGGTATCCGCCAATAAGTTTGAACCGCCGCTCGCGAAAATCCCTCTATCGTAAGATTGCCTATTACCATCTGACGCGGAATATGATCCCGCAATGTCTGTATTTCAAATACTTCATCAAATACTTCCATCTATAAAAATTTAACCTCATCAATTATCAATTATTGCCAAAATTCATAACACAATACGAAATATACAACTCGTACTATAATTTTCAATATTTGTTTTTAAACATGTATTCATTAAAATCGCCCTAAAAAAGCAGCAGGAAATAAAGACACAATTATTAGTAGTTAGTAGTTAATTCATATACGGAAATTAGTACCGGCTTTAAGGTCGAATCACTAATCACTATTATTCCGATTGCCCTTTCAAGGCTGGTTTGATTAATACTAAAAATTACTACATATAACAATGCCTTCAAAAATTACGCTGAAATATTACCAATTGTTTTCTCTACGCTTAATAGAATAGACAAGACAATCAGTTGCGATTTAATCTGTTTGCAAATTATTGTCTTTGTTACTTCCTGTCGTACTCATAGACAAAGCAGTATGTTTCATACCCTTTATTGCAAGTATCATCTTGTGAAAATTTTTTACTTTTTCAACTTCACCTTTGACAATTATATTCTCCATACAATTATTATGATCAAGATGAGCATGTTGCGAACAAATTACAATATCATTGAAATTATGCTGCGTTTCCAGCAATCGTTGCACAAGCGGTGTTTTATGATGATCATAAATTATCGTTATGACTCCAGCAACAATATCACCGCACTCCCACTCATATTGAACCAACGCTGAACTTATCAATTGCTTAATCGCTTCAGATCGCGTAGGTAATCCTTGCTGTTCACTGATCGTGTCAAAGCGGCGAATTATATCGTCCTCAATTGAAATCGAAATACGCGTAAGGCAACTCATCTTTTATCGGTATTGTAAAATATTGTGTAACGTAATATATCAGTGAAATAATTTATTTGTAACTTTTTTTTTTTGAAGTTATGTTTCTCACTCTTGAAAAATTCATTTTTCGTTACAATAAATAAAATTGACATGTATAAACACAATGCCTTGTGTCTCAACAGAGAGACGTAAGACATTACGTAAGACATTACATAAGACATTACGTCTCTACAGAATTTTTTGTTTTATACCCGCTCACTGATTGCAGTTTGAAGTAACAACATTTGATGCCGCATTATGTTTAGAGCAGTGTTAAATTCCATATTATTTTTTGCCATTTCTGTAACTTGAAATTCCATGCCGACATTATTCTTATCGTGATACAAAATTTGATGATCAACAGGCCACACGACGCCGTGTGCTGATGATCTCCCGTTTTTTAAGGGATATTCGGGGCCGAATGCTCCGGGCGGTTTGTTTTTTCTTTCGATTGCTAACGCTAATTTGTGTTTAAATGTCCCGACATCAAGATCGCGAGCTTGATAAAACGGTGTATCAAAATTTGCGATATTGCCCGCAAGCAACGCCTGACGCGCTTCGTCGAAATTGACTACTTGCTCAAGAACAGGAACTGTCGTGCCGTTAAATATTGCCCTAAATTGACCAGTTGGACGAATCATTTTTTACCTCAAATTTTTAGTGATTAGAATTTATTTTTCTTTCACATCGAAATGTTTAACAAATTTTTGTTTTCCTGCCGCTTTAACATAACCAAGTTGTGTATGAGTTACACGGCTAAAACGATTTATTTCATCTTTTAAATCATCTATTTTTAGTTTGACATCTTCGATACTTTGTTTATCGTTACTAATAATTTCGTCGAGTAATTGTTTACAATGTTCGATTGAATTTTGAGTTTCAATTCTTTCATTTTCATTTTTCCATTGTATGTTGTTGGTATCGAATTCGCCGTATGAAAGTAACGCTTTTCGGATTACGTCATACTCGTTGAGCAATTGATATTTTTGTCCAAGCAGATGTAACAATGCGGTCATATCGCTTGCATGAACGAGATTTAATTGTTGCAATACAACTGCAGATAACCGCATTAGTAAACCTTCTTGTTTTTTAATCAATTCGCTAAAAGAATTTATTGATTTTGTTTTCATAATATTTTCTTAATGTTAGTTGAATAATTTTAAATTATTCTTATTTGAAATTCCGGTATTTGTTTTTAAACATGTATTCATTAATAGTTCTGAAAGGGCGATCGGATTATAGCCCGCTGACATCCTTTCCGGGCTGGTTTGATTAATACTTAAAATTATTACATATAACGATGCCTACAATTCTTTCACTGATATTATACTCATCACACTTGAAATTGCGTTTTTTGTTTTTTTATAAGATTACAAAATATACTGAAATTTCAAGAATTAAACGCAATCTACATATTTATAAAAAACCGAATTTTAAAGTGTGAAAAGTATATTACATATTTTCTTAAATTAAATTAATCTCAGTTTGAATTATTTTCGACTCCGTTATTTATAATATTTTTTTGTACTTGAATTTTTTCAGCCCAATTACTTCCTTTTGGGATAGTACCCGAATCTTCAAATCTTTGCAATAGCATTTCTGCACTATTTAAAGCGGCGACAGCGTCATTTGTTCTTTTTAAAAGTCTGTATGCGATAGCAATTTGTAGTAGAGCGTCGAGTGATGCGGGTTCTTGATATCTTGTTGCAACCATGTTGAATGTAGCGATTGCTTTTTCATATTGTTTAAGCAGGATCATAATTTTTCCTGCTCCGAACATTGTATTTCGTAACATTATCGATTCCGATTCAGATAAATCTTTCGTGTCTCTACGCCGAGTTAGTAATCGTTCAGCGGTTTGAATATGTTCCAGTGCGAGTATTCTGTCGTTTAATACAGAATCTTGAATTTGGTCAAGTACTTCTTTCACCTGTGCAGAATCTTTAATCATTGCGAGAGTTGATTCCGCTCTTGCAAGATATGATCGTGAAACAAAATAATGTGCTTCCGCTGCCTGCGGTGCATTCGGATGAGTCTTTAATGCGTCTTCGAGATACACAATTGCATCTGCCGTATTGCCCTGCTCGTAAGATAATTTAGCAAGTAGATAAACCGAATCGCTATACACAAGAGATGACGGATCATAACTGCCTGCGATCAAATTTGAAATCAATAATTGTTTCGCTTTATCGGTTTCGCGTTTTTCGATATATGCGTAACTTAAAGTCAATTTTATCCTTGAAATTAAGGCGTCGCGCGGATATTGAGCAATTGCATCTTCGAGGTTTGCAATCGCATTATCAATCATCGCAAGATTGAGATACATCTCGCCGATATACAACAATGATTCAGGCTGCCGATCAACTTTATTGACTCGCAAATATACTTTGTACGATTCGATACCGCGTTTGTTATCTTTACCCAAACGGTAATTTTCAGCACTTCGCCAAATTTGCTGATCGTAAGTTTTTTCGCCGAATTGATAACGTGCCAACTCGCCGAAAGCTTCGCCCGCACGCCGAAATTTCTCAATGTATCCGCTTTCATGTTCGCCTCCGTTACGTTGCGGTTCTTTTTGTTTCAACGATTGCTGATACAACTCTTTTCCCCAATTTTCATAAAATTCGCCTCTGAATTTTGCGATGTCCGGCTGTGTGATAATGTCTTGGGTGATAGAAAGAAAAACTATTCCGCTGCGATAATCACGTTTTCGCATTAACCACTGAAGTATCTCGTGAGTTTTTTTATTGATTTCCTTTCGCGTGAGCCAATGACACGCATAATCAAGATTTTTACGAAGAGTTGCAAACGAGCGGTCATAAATTGTTATTACGTCTTTGAATCGTCCGGCATCGCGTTCTAGTTCGGCATAGAAAAAATCTGCCGCTGCTGCTTCGTCGGTATCGGCGAAAATTTCGCTTATGTTGGCGTAACGAATTTTCGCTTCGTCTAGCATTCCGATTTCTTCGTTACATTTAGCTTCGAGTAATTCTGCTGTCCGCAACCATTTTTGATCAAATAGATCATTATGACGCACTTCACGAAAAAGTTCGATTGCCTCTTGATATTTTTGTTGCGCTAATTCTTTAAACTTTTTTGAATCGGAAGAAAACGGGTCAGTTGTAATCAAGCCGGGATTAATTTCAGACGGAGGAAAAAAACCGCCGTCGGGAAGTATTTCAGTAGGAAACAAACCCGGTTCAGAATCGGGAAGTCCTGAACCGGTCGCTGGTTCCGGCGGTAACGTAATAACAGCATCCGGCGGCAAAACAGCTGTCGGTGATTCGTCCGTTTCTGTTCCCGTGTTAGATTCAGTTCCTGTTTCAGATTCAGTTTCAGATTCAGATGACGGCATAGTTCGCGCTGCAGAGGGCGGCGGTTCGATTGATTCAATTTGTGCGAGATAATTTATTCGTTGATAAATCGACTTGTTGTCATCCGAATCTGAAATTGTAGAGACAGCAACTACACCAGATGGAAATTTCTTGTATGCGTTGAGATAATAATTTTGCGGTTTTGCCGATTCATTGCGTGAGTTATTGCGTGAGTTATTATTGTCCGGCGGCAAGTTGTTATTCGGATTGTTCGGATTATCATTGACTTCGGGGATCGGCGGGATCGGTATATCAGTAAATGGAACATTGTTATTTAGAATATTAATATCGTTTGAATTTTGTTGACTATCAGGCGTAAGCGATTTTTTGCGGAAAATGTTTGCACGTAAAAAAGCAATTTGACCCTTTATGAAAGTTTTCATTGTTGCGTATTGATCAAATTGCGGAACTTTTCTCAATATTTTTTCAGCGTTGTCAGGATTATTGTTATAGATTTGTATCATCGAATTGAATAAGTCTGATTCGAATATTTCGTTATCGGTTACGGTTGGTTCAGCTTGAAATAATTTTATGAATTTATCGGCTTCGGTTGTATTAGCTTCAGGCGATAATAGATACGCATTAGAAAGATACCAATACAGCATTTTTTTATTCGGAGAATTATTTTCCAGTGCAACAATCAAAGGTTCACGTGCTTTAACAAATTCACCTGCGAGATAAAACGATTTGCCGAGCATAAAAGCGGCTTCAGCTTTTCGTCCCGGATAGTATCCGAGCGAGCGGCAGTCAGAGAGATATTTTGCGGCGGCGAGATAATAATTTTTTCTCGACAGGTCTTTTGGATTACCGCTATTCATTTCCGCTATCGAACATGACGATGCACCAAGAACAAAAAGAGCACCGGCACGTGTTAAGTCATCTCGGCGTGAAGTATATTTGAGAACGGTTTCCGCAAACTTACCAGCTTCGCCGTAAGCACCAAAATCGTAAGCGTCAATCGCCTTTTGCAATGTCGGACGATTGACATAATTATAAATGTAAAGTGTTAAAAGAGACGTCGGAATAAAAAACGCAAGGAAACCTAATATGCCGATAATAAGACCGGGAATAAAATGATCTTTAGTCCAATAAACGTAATCATCCCAATAATCCAGAGCGATATCAAGCAAAACGATACCGGTTGAAGGAAGGAGATAATCTTCTTCTTCGTCGTCGTAATCGTCATTATCTTGTTCTTGAGCAGTTCTTTTTTTAGGGTTGCGGCCGGCATCGGCTTCGTCGTCATCTTCGCCGGTTACGGGTTTTTTAATTGGCCGCCGGCGTCTGCGTATGACTATCTCGTCGTCTTCGTCTTTTTCTTCTTCATTATATCTTTTAGCCATTTTAAACGATTCTCTTTTTAATTTTCGATTTGTCACTCCAATTCAATTTATTTATTGTAACAAAAAATAAATTGTCAAGTATGAGGAGTATGTCAGAAATATTCAGAATTGATAAACGATAAGGTAATATCGGTGAATTATACAAATTCTAAAAAAACACGAAAAGATCAATTTTTTAAAAATAGTAATATATCAGTAGAATTTTTGTTATTTATCTGTGGTCGTGCAGTACGATTCTTACTCCGCTATGGCGGTACAATTGATGTAATGTTTTTTCATTTAATTCTGAAGTCTGATGTGTTGCGACAGTTTTATTTACACAAATAACATTCTTTACACATTGCGAAACAAATCGGACATCATGAGAAACCATAATAATTGTCATTGTTTTATTTAACTCTGTCAAAATTTCGCATAGAATTTTTTCTGAGCTTGCGTCGATATTGTTAGTTGGTTCGTCGAGCAGCAGCAGTTCAGGATTTCCGCAAATAGCTCTTGCGATTAATGCCCTTTGACGTTGACCTCCTGATAAATTTCCGAATGGTGTTTTGGCGAAATTTTCCAATTTCATTTTTTGCAGCGCATTTATTGCCGCAATCCGATCCGATTTCGAGTATCGGTATCCGCTTAACAAATTTGAAAGAAAATCACCGCACCGAATACAGCCCATTAAGACTACATCAATTGTAGAAATTGGAAATTTCAAATCAACTGACATCTGCTGCGGAGTATAACCAACTCGCGATACGGTACTTTTAGGATCACAATTAAAGAGTTTAACAGCACCAGAATTAGGTTCAAGTATTCCAAGTATCAATTTCAGAAGAGTTGTTTTTCCGCCGCCGTTAGGTCCAACTATCGACACAAAATCACCGCTCTCAACAAAAAAAGTCGCATCCTGTAAAACAACAGAATCCGAATAAGAAAACGTCACTGACTTAAATTGAACAACAGACATTTTAGTGGTTAGTGGTTAGCGGTTAGCGGTTAGCGGTTAGCGGTTAATTCGCATGCGGAAATTATCACCGACTCTAAGTTCGAATCACTAAATTCCTAACCGCTAATTGTAATGATTAAGCATAAATTAGTGGATAGCGGATTAGTGCTTAACGATGTGAGCTTAGTGATCCGTGATAATTTCCGCATGCGAACTGACCACTAACCACTAACCACTATACTCTAACCGCTGCTACCAATCTTTGTTTACTGGTGATGGTTGTAAAAGATAGTATTTTAATTCTTCTCGACGCTCATTTGCTTCTTGTTGTTTTCGTTTAACTTGTCTTATGAGACGTTCAGTTTTTTCTTCTTGTCGTTTTTTTTCTTCGTTTGTTAAATCTTTTTTATTTTCATCTTGTTTTCTCTCATCGGGATTTTGTTTCGATTGATCATCATTATTTTGTGTATTATTTTTTTGATCATTTTCATTTTTGTTTTCCGATTCATTTTTTTGATCTTGATCTTGATTTTGATCTTTATTTTGATCTTGATTCTGATCTTGGTTCTGATCTTTATTTTGATCTTGGTTCTGATCTTGGTTTTGGTTTTGATTTTGCTGATTTAAGATTTCGCGTAAGAGTTTTTGAGCATTTTTTTGTTTTGGTAACGCTTCGGAAAAATTATTTTTAATTAGTAATTCGGCGGCATCTCGTGCTAGTTGCTGAATTTCCGGTGCGTATTTTACGGCGAGTTCAATCGCTTTTTTTTGCGGATTTTGTTGCATATCCGCTTGATTTTGCCGCATATCCGCTAGACCCTTTTCTGCTAGCGAAAGCATTGACGGCATCAGATTGGCGACCTTTTGCTGTTCATAAATTTGTCTTTGTAAATCAGATATTGCGGAATTGTTGTCTATGAGCCGAGTTTGTATTTTTTCTGCGCCTTGAGCAATTTGTTCAAACGATGACGCTATAGCAAATTTTAGATCACTTAATTGTTTATTTGTGGAATCAGCTTTTTTTTGTGCGTCTGTTTCGTCGAAATTATCGAGAGATTGTTTAGTTTCGCCGGCTGAATTTCGTATTTGATCAATTATATTAGCTAGTATTTCAAGTTGTTCACGATGTTCGTCATTTTGAGTATTGTTAGATTCGAGTTGATTTTTCAAATCGTCTTGAACGGCGTCGAGTTCTTCGATTACATTTTTTTGTTTTTCGGCAGATTTGTACAGCTCTTGAAATTTTTTCGGTGAATTTTTCAACTCTTTCGCTTGTGAAATTGAATCTGATACATTGCGTTGTAATTCTTCGATCCAATCGAATCTGTTGTAAGGTTCTTTCTGTCTTTCTTGTTTACGGTCGAATAGTTCCCATTGAGTTTTAATTTTGGTTTGCCAAGAGCGTAATAGTTCGATATTATGTTTTGCGTTTTCATTTTTTGGTTCGATTTCAAGTATGTTTGAGTAATATTGTTCAGCTTTATTTATTAATTCTAAAATAGAATCCCGATTTTCTTTTGGTGTTTCAGATTGTTCTTCGGGCAATTGTTTTCTTGCTTTGTCGATATGAATTTGAGCGAGAGCTTCCAAAGATAGAACAGCAATTTTCGGATTACGGTCAAGAGCTGATTTACTTAAAATATCTATAGCGTGATCAAGTTCACCTGAAGCGGCTAATGCAATTCCGTGATTATAAGTTAAACGTAAATCATTAGGTGAATTTTCTGCGGCATTTGCGAAAGCTTTTGCAGCTTGTTTAAATTCACCTTTCTGAAATGCCTCTGTTCCGGTGCGAATCGTTGTTGAATCAGAATCAGCAATACAAGTTGAAACAGAAACCAAAATAAAAGACAAAAAAATTATTTTTGTTACAAAAAATCGTATTAACATTTTATCCACTTTTTTGTTGTTATTCTGTCGAATATTTTATTGGTACACTTTTATTTGCAATATCGAAACATTCCATTTCAAAATGTTCGGGCCATACATCGACTTGCACACGAATTAAAATTTCTACGTTGTTTTCTTTTTCGATAGTTGCCAGCTCGATTCTTTTTTTGTTGTTCAAATATTCTACGACGTCATCAGCGAGATTAATTTTTATTTTTGCGACATTCGGTTGTTGTGCGGCTAATAAGAGTCCTCTGAAAACTTCCAACGCCATACTTTCAGGCGACTTTACTACACCTCCGCCGTGACAGCACGGACATTCTTGATACACACTTCGTTTCAAAGAAGGCCGAATTCTCTGCCGTGTCATTTCAATTAACCCAAACGGGCTCGTTTTGAGAATTTTTGTTCTTGCGCGATCACGTTTTATTGCATCTCTTAAAGTTCTTTCAACGCCGCGTCGATGTATATCTTTTTTCATGTCGATAAAATCATTTACTATAACACCGCCGAGATCACGTAATCTTATTTGTCTTGCGATTTCTTTCGCGGCAATTAAATTCATCTGATATGCGGTTTCTTCGGCGTTGTCTTCAGTTCTGAAGCTGCCGCTGTTTACATCAATTGCGACCAATGCTTCAGTTTGATCAATCACCAACGAACCGCCTCCGCGTAACGGAACCCGCCGATGATTTATTTTTGCGATTTCCTTATCCATGCCGAATTTGTGAAAAATCGGCTCTTTACCGGAATAGAGTTGTAATCTGTCAGTAAATTTCGGCATAACAAATTGTAAGAATTCTTTTGCCCGCTCGTATGCTAATTCTTCGTCGATATAAATTTTGTCGATATCTGAGCTGAAAATATCACGTATAGTTCTTGTAATCATGTCGCTTTCTTCGTAGATATCGATAGGAGCCGGCATTTTTTTAATACGTCTGACAATTACTTTCCACAGCCTCATTAAATAAGCTAGGTCTCTTGACAATTCTTTTTGAGTTCGATCCGCACCGGCAGTTCTTACGATAAATCCTAAACCTCGCGGCGGTTTTAGTTCCCGTATCATATCTTTTAGTTTTCGGCGCAGCATTTCGTCTTCGATTTTACGTGAAATTCCGACTCGTCCTAATGACGGCATCAATACTAGATAGCGTCCGGGAATACTAATGTAAGTTGAAAGCGTTGGTCCCTTGTTGCCTAGACCTTCTTTTATAACTTGTACTAATACTTCGTCGCCTCGCCGGAATATATCTTGAATCGGCGGTTTGAATCGCGGACGGCTATAATTATCTTCATGAAAATTTAATCGTTGCGGCGAATTATTCATGCTGCGGTCTTCACGTAAACCGAATTCACGCTGTTCTCGTTCTATCCAACCCGGTACTTGTTTGAAATAACACGGCTCAACATCGCTAATATGTAAAAAGCCGTTACGTCCCACGCCGAAATCTATAAATGCAGCTTGAATACTCGGTTCAAGATTTACAACTACTCCTTTGTAAATGTTACCGGCGTAGTTGTCGTGTGTAGTTCGCTCAACGTAAAGCTCTTCAAGTTGAGAATTTTCTATTACCGCAATCCGGCATTCTTCCGGTTGACGGACATTAATTAACATCTCTTGTTTCATTTTTGCCTCTGATTAAAAGCGGCAGGTAAGCATGCAATGTTTACCAATTTTTTTATGTGTAAGCTGTTCAAATTTTTTTGTAACTAGTCAATTTTATTTTTCGTAACTTCCAATAAATCTTTTTTATTCAAATTTCTTGACTCAAAATTCTTGACTCAAAATTCAAAATACATAATTCAAAAAACACAGATAATATCATTGAGGACGACATCGTTACGGACTGCTGATAAACGGATAAAATTTTTGCGATCACGTTTATTTTATAAATTTAATCTTGAATTACGGAATTACGGACAAAAAAACTTCTCACTGAAATAATACTGAAATGATACATTATTTTATTCATCGGCTAATGTACATTTGATTCGTTTTGGAAAAATAGTTTGAAAATATTCTTTGTCGAGATTTAGTACAAAAAGTAATTCTTTAATTCCGACTTCCGGTCCGTCCCTGCTTATTATTTCTACTTGTAACAGACCTGTTTCGGCTTGAAATTTTATATCATTTACAGCATCTCTGACATCAACTTTTCTTATTGGAATTTTTTTACTGGATTTATCTACAATAACTGATTTTTGTAACAAAAAATCATCAATACGGTTTGAAGTTTCGAATCGAAATTGATCAGGAATAATCATTTCAAAAACGGATGAGTTTAGTTTAGCTTTCCGTTCTGATTCATCTAAATTTCTTGCTGAAAGAAAATTTAAGCCTTCTATTGATTGACTATTTAACTTGTCAATTAGAACGGCAGGTTCGATTGATTCTTTCAATTCTAGTTCAAGGACTTCGTCAAACCCTTCTATCCCAAGTGCGAGAGCAGACGGAAAGCTCATTTTAATTTTAGGGTGAAATCCGTTACTCATTGCGCAGGGCAATTCGGCACGGCGAAAAAGTAAAACAAATGCTCTTAACAGGTCTTTATGCCCAATATACTTGAGATTTCCTGATTTACTAAAACGTATTCTTACACGTTGTCGAATCATAATTATGCTATGAACAATCCGCAAACAATATTGTTTATTGGTAACGGTTTATTCTTGAACGTTAAACTATTCTCTTTTTGTTTTCTTTTGGCGGTTTCTAAAAACTCTTTTTGACTGCGTATTTTTCACGAATGTCTGTTAATTTTTTTTCGTGTAAATTTGTGTCAATTTGCGGATAAAATGAATCAATTATTAATTTGTCCATTTTGAAAATTCAAGTGAGAGCGGCTTAAAATATTCACTTAAAATATTCGCTTAAAATATTCCGCTAAAATATTAAAAAATCTCCTTCTCTGTGTTCTCTGTAGTTAATAAAAAAATCGGAAATTATTAGAGATAGTAACACTACTGAATAGTTACAAAATTTTATTAATTCTGTCTAAAAATAGGTTTTTAGAAATCGCCTAATAATAAAAGGCGGAAAGTATATCTAAAAAACCAAACATTACAATATGGGGGGAAAATATAAAAGGTAATATATACAGTGTATTTCTAAAAACTAATATTAGGAGGAACGTAATATATCAACGGAATTTTTGTTTTTAACTTTTTTGAGGTTTATGACTTTTAAAACTAACCTTATTTTCAACCTTATTTTTCTTAACTAAACAACCTTATCAGCAACGAATCTCCAAAAAACAAAACTAAAGATGCGGTCGAGACTGCCGCGTTTCTTCTGACAATAAATTTTTACATTAGGTTTTTAGAAATTCATATCATTGAAAATATTTGTATGAGGTTAAATTTTTATTCTCTTTGAAAGGTCAATAGGATTTTTTAGAAAATCGTTTGTACGTTGTCTGTTTTGTTGTTGCAAGCAATAATCGGAATGATTTTGCCGGTTCTACTTTTATTCGTGTTTCTTGACATGTTTAAAAATATTCGTAATATATCTGCTTGTAATATATCAGTGGAATTTCTAAAAAACTAATTTTAAGAGGAGCGTTGGCGTCTTGCTGTTACTTTTTTGTACAAAAAAACGTCTAATATGCGGTCGATTCGATTGCGTTCCTTCTAACGATAAATTTTTATGTGAGGTTTTTAGAAATTCTTTTTACTTGAAACTCAAATTAACGTGCATTGTTATTTGTGAATTGATTCTAATAATTAGTTTCCGCGAATAGTGCGTAGGAGAATAGAAATGATCTGTGTAACGATAGCTTGCGGCAGCCATACACGAATGGTTTCCGAGCAGAATAAACTTGCGTCGGCAGGAATTCAACTTGTTGAATTACGTCTTGATTTTTTACGTCGTGAACCTGATTTGTACCGATTATTATCGTCACGTCCCGGAGCTGTAATTGTTACAGTGCGGCGTAAACAAGACGGCGGGATGTGGAATGATTCTGAATCGAAACGTCTAGCATTATTAAGGTCGGCGATTGTTTCACAACCGGAGTTTATTGATTTAGAGTTAGATGTTGCTGGTGAAATAGAACGATTCGGGTCAACCCGCCGAATTATCAGTTATCATGATTTCGAGCAAACACCGAAGGACTTGGACAAATTATTTTCTGAAATGGAATCAAAAGACCCCGATATTATAAAAATTGCTGCGGCACCGAAATCGGTTGATGATATGTTTCGGCTAATGCAATTCGTGAATGAGAAAAATCGTGTTGCCAAAGAAGCCGGTGATAAACTTTCCGGCAAAGGAAACGGTATTCGTGTAATTGGAATTTGTATGGGTGAAATCGGTAAAGCGGCTCGAATTTTAGCGAAAAAATTCGGGATGCCGTTCACGTATGCAACATTTTCACGTGAAAGAATTATTGCTCCCGGAATATTGGTTTATGATGAGTTGTTAGATTTATATCATTACGAAAGTATAAACAATGAAACATCAGTTTACGGAATAATTGCTAATCCGATTGGACATAGTTTGAGTCCGTTGATTCATAATCGTTCTTATATTGAGCAGAAAATCAATGCTGTTTATGTTCCGTTTCAGTTGGAAGATTCTGATGTTCTTCTTTTTCTTGATCGTGCAGTTGAGTTTGGGATAAGCGGAATAAGTGTAACAATTCCGCACAAAGTTAAAGTTGTCGAGCGGTTGACAAAAATAGAACCGGCAGTAGATAAAATTGGTGCATGTAATACGATTGTATTTAAAAACGATGAGTTAATTGGATATAACACAGATTACATGGCGGCAGCGTCGAGTATCGAGGCGGCAATGGGAGGCGATATAAAAAATGAAATAGGAATTTTACAAGGTAAATCAGCATTAGTTTTAGGAGCAGGCGGCGCAGGAATGGCGTTGGTTTACGGATTAAAAAAACGCGGCGCAATTGTTACCGTAACAGATACAATTAATGAAAAAGCAACTGAATTATCTATTCAACTCGGATGTGAAATAGTTCGATGGGAAGACCGATATAATAGTAAGCCGGAAATTTTAGTTAATTGTACGCCTGTCGGTATGCATCCGAATATCAATGAAACTCCTTTTGAAAAAGAAAAATTATATGCCGGAATGGTAGTATTTGATGCCGTTTATAACCCCGAAAACACTTTATTATTAAAGTCAGCAAGAGAACGAGGATGTAAAGCCGTAAGCGGCGTTGAAATGTTTGTAGGACAAGCATGTTTGCAATTTAAGTTATTTACATCAGAAAAAGCATCCGCAACGTTCATTAGAAAAATCGTAAAAGATAATTTAGTAATACATCAGTGAAATTTCTGTAGAGACACAATGACCTTGTATCTCTACATTACAGAATAAACGTAATATTTCGGTGAAATTTTTTAAAGGTTTCAAGTTTATTTTTAACTAACCTTATTTTTCACCTTATTAACAAATCATTTTTCAACAACAAGGTAATAAATTTTTGGGCAATAATATATCAGTAGAATTTTTGCAGTCCTAAATTATATGTAGTAATTTTCAGGATTAATCAAACCGGCATTGAAAGGGCGTCAGTATTTTTTACTGAATCGCCCGCCAACTGATATTTCACAACTAAACGTAAAAAAATATGATTATGAAAAAAAAAGATAAAGATAATGAGAAAAAATTGCCGTGCGGTAATTCAAATTTCAAAGACATTATTCTCAACAACTATGCCTACATTGATAAAACGCAGTATATCGAGCTGCTGGAAAAAGAGGCGAGTCACACTAAATTTATTGTTCGTCCTCCCGGATTTGGGAAAAGTCTTTTTATCAGCATGCTGGAAAGTTACTACGACATTAAACAAAAAGACGATTTTGAACGGCTGTTCGGCGGCTTGTATATTGGACAACATCCGACTAGCGAACGAAATTCGTATGCAATTCTGAAATTTAATTTCCGGGACGTAGATTCATTCGACAGCGAAAATTTCAGAAAATCTTTCTTGCAAAATATACAGAAAACAGTTTGTCAATTCTTGGAGAATTATCAGGATTATATTCCGGAATTTGAACGGAAAAGGCGACGGATTAGAAATGAAGATGACGACGGTATTAATACATTGGAGACGGCAATCAATCTCATAACGGATAAAGATAAGTTGCGAATCTACTTGCTCATAGATGAGTATGACGGTTTTGCCAGACATCTTGTTGCAACAGGAAAATATTCGAGAAAAGAAGAGGATGAAAAGTATGAAATATATTTGACTATCCGCAACTTCTACTTGAGAATCAAAACTCATTTATATAGTACAATATATCGTACATTTATCACCGGCGTTTCATACGCTGCATGGAGTGCGCCGACAGAGGGGAACCTGACGATAGGCGATATCAGCGATGATTTCAGTTATAACGAAATAATGGGATTTACGGAAGAGGAACTGCAAAAATTACTGCACGAAATAGATTACTCTTTAAGTGATTACTCTCAAGGTGTGGCAGACCAGCGATATGGCGGTTATCTTTTTAATAAGAAAGCTGATAAGAAAGTATATGTCCCCGGCGCACTAATTGAATTTGTGCAAAGTAAGAAAAAAGATTATATGGAACCGGATATCCTCAATGAAAATCAGATAGCGAATTACACACAATTACAGGGTCTGATTCAAAACGAGAAAACTTACAAAACCATTCTGGAAATCTCCAAAAATAACAAAATATCAAGACCTCGCGACTATAAATATCTGATGGAGACATTGACAAACGAAGATCATCTCGTTTCGTTGCTTTTAAATCTCGGTTTGTTGACTGACGACAATTCAGATAACAATAACGATTTTCGGGAAACGCTGAAAACGCCTAATTATTTTGCCCGCTGTATCATGAATTATTTCGTCTATGCAAAAAGAAGCAGCAAGCACCCCGAAAAAATTATTTTTCTGGATATCGACGGAGTATTGCAACCGTACGACTCACAGGACAGATTTAAACATCTAAAAGAAGTAGATGAATTTAACAGTAGATTACTCGAAGAATACGGCGTTGATTATCGCGGATATAATTATTACGACGTATTGGCTGTATATTATGACTGGGATAAAGATGCGG
This sequence comes from Planctomycetaceae bacterium, assembly GCA_031278315.1. Lineage (GTDB taxonomy): Bacteria > Planctomycetota > Planctomycetia > Pirellulales > Thermoguttaceae > WRKP01. The sequence continues at coordinate 23,211 of JAITKS010000162.1, forward strand.
TTGCCGAACTGAAAAGAATACTCAATGCGACCGATGCCAAAATTGTTTTATCGAGCGATTGGCGGGATAAAACAATTTTCCGTATGGTAGATTTGTGCAAGATTCACGATCTGGACGAGTACATTATAGGTGCTACTACGAAAGAAGACATTAGTAATATCATTGCTGCCAATCCGAAATACAAACAAATGAGATCGTTCAGGTCAGTAGAAATATTGATGTATGTAGCGGATCATCCCGAAATTAAAAATTATGTTGCTATTGACGATATGAATCTAACCCCCGATCTGGGCGAAGAACATACTGTCATTACGTGTAACAAAATGACAACAGAAGACGCTGATAAATGTATCGAACTGTTAAACGTAAAACACTAAAAAAAATAAAAAAATAAGATCATGAATGAAAATAAAAATGTAAAAAGATTGCCGTACGGTCTAATGGATTTCAAGCATATTATACTCGACAATTATGCTTATGTTGATAAGACACGTTATATAGAGCTGCTGGAAAATGAGTCGAATCCGAGTCAGTTTTTTATACGTCCTCGTAAATTTGGAAAGAGTTTGTTTTTTACGACTCTGCTGTACTATTACGATATAAATGAAGCGGATAATTTCGACGCCCTGTTCGGTAATTTGTATATTGGCAAACACCCTACTCCGAAACGCAATTCGTATGCAGTGATGCAATTCGATTTTTCAGGATTAGATACCAAAAACGAAGAAGTTTTTAGAACTTTATTTTCGAAAAAAATAAAAACTACAGTTAAGAAATTTCTTAAAAAATATAGACATATTTTCGACGAAGCAGACCAGTTGTTTAGTCAAATTAAAGAAGAATCGCACGGAATATCTGTTTTGGAAGAAGTATTTACATCCGCTCATAACAAATTAAATATTTTTGTAATTATCGACGAATATGACCAGTTTGCTAACGATCTTATAGCTAAAAGCGCGACTCCCGAAAAAGACGTGTATAAAACAATGGTAACAGCCAACGGACTTGTACGCGATTTCTATGAACAGGTAAAAATAGCCGCAAAAGACTTTACCGTTTGCCGTACATTTATCACCGGCATTTCACCCGTGATGCTCGACGATATGACCAGCGGATATAATATCGCTACGAATTTTACGCTTGATACATGGTATAACGAATTGCTGGGTTTCACGCGCGAAGAGGTAGAATGGCTGATGAACGAAACCGGCATTGATCCGTCTCTTATCAACATCGATATGGAAGCGTATTACAACGGTTATATGTTTAGCGCCGACGCTGAAAACCGTGTATATAATCCGACAATGGTACTGTATATTTTTCAGCAAATATTAAAATCTAAAAAAATAACTAAATTCTTCGACGGAAATATAAAAACGGATTACAGCCGTTTGCGCAATCTTATCAAGGACGAAAACAACAGGCAAACACTCATTAAAATAATTGATAACGGCGATATTACTGTTTCAGAAATTCTGGAACAATTCTCTGTTGAGCAAATGAATGACGATGTGTATTTTATTTCGCTGTTGTTTTATTTGGGATTGCTCACTATCAAAGAGGAAGACTCTATGGGTGATATTTCTCTGTGTATTCCGAACTATTCGATTAAGACACAGTATTGGGAATATCTTGCAAAGTTAATGAAAGAAACTTCTCCGAATATGACCATCAAACTTCAAGCATTGAAAAACGCTATAAATGCAATGGCAACAAATGGCGATTTGAAACAGTTTATCAGTTACATATCGGAAAATGCTTTTAGCAGACTCTCTGATCATGACTTGCAGCGTTTTGATGAAAAGTATATCAAAATCCTCTTGCTATCGTATTTATTTATGGATGAAAAATACATAGCGATGAGTGAATACGAAACTGTTCCGGGACGAACAGATATTTTCCTGCAACGCAACCCGATAAATCAGTCAGCTCGTTACGAATGGATTCTCGAACTGAAATACTGCAAAGTCTCGGATTCCCAAACCGAAATCGAAACCAAACGCAAAGACGCTCTCGCGCAAATCAACAAATACATCAACGCCGACCGAATAAAAGATCGCCCC
>JAITKS010000211.1 GCA_031278315.1 Planctomycetaceae bacterium
TCGCCCTGAAAGGGCGAGTTTAGTTTAAAACGAATACCGAAATTTAAAGTGTGAAAAGTATATTACCAAATTATTCTTTTTTTTATGCTATTATGTAATAGATATAATAGTTAATCTAAAATGGAAATTTACAAGAAAATTGACAAATACAATAAACGTAAAAGCCGATACACTCTCCTCGAAAGTAAGTTACATTATTCGTAACAAAAATTATCAACAACCGATACAACCAAATATGAAAACTTAAATTATTCTCACTTGAAAATTTTTGATTCGAGCATTTTGATTATCTACGGGAATCAGACTTTTACGCATTTATATCATCGCAAATCATAAAATCATGATACGATTTATGTACATTATTCGCTGCGTACTCAATAACAACAGATTAACATAATTGCAGCAATTACACTTACCGCCGAACCGTGATTCCGACATTTACACCGTAAGTAGTTAACGTTGTATTGCTCTTGCGAATGTTAAACAATGAACCATCCGAATTAAATTTATAGTCAATTGCGTCAGCGCCGCGACCGATATTGTCAACAACAGTCGAATTAAATCCTACATTAAATCCAACTGAATCTGTCCATTGCCATCTTATATTCAACTTTAACTCAAACGCCGGCGAGAAAACATCTCTACTTGATCTGTGATAAAAAGCTTGCGGTCTATTTACAAAAGCAATAACTTTATACGGTGCGACCTGTCCTTCGCCTGCAAGATCAACTGATCCAGAATCAATAAATTGCGATGCGAATTTACCTGATATTGTAGTAGTCTGTTTGTTAAAACCGGCTAACAAACGTCCTTCTGCACCTAAAGTCCATCGCCCCATGCGCCGTTCAAGACGTGTTGCAATTTGCGGACCTGTAATCTGATTCTTTACCCTTGATTTTATATTCGTTGTCAGATTTACATAATCTGTTGTTGTTTCATCATCCTCGTCGTCAGTAGTATCGTCGTCATCGTCGTCATCAGATGTAGAATCAGTCGAAGTCGTCGTGCTGCTTGAATCCGAACTGCTGCCTGAAACTACAATTTCCAACGGATTACCATAACTAATTCCGGTAAAGTTGAAATTGTCTTTAGCTTCAAAATATCGTAAACCTCCCATAAGACTCATTTCTCCCCATCTCAGCGGATACAGTCTATAACTGTACATTAATTCAAGACTGAGTAAATCAATCTTGTTAGAAAAAGATACGTATGAGAAATTCACAGGTAAAGGTGCCCAAACCGCACTATCAGCAGTTGTCGACTCTGAATCCGAGTCGGAATCGGAATCTGAATCTGAATCGGAATCTGATTCGCTAATTGTGATAGAAGGTATCCAACCGGTAAGAGGACTAATATTCAAAGTGCTGCTGTTTACATTTGTAAGTGCGCTGTTTTTTGTTGACCAATAATAATTCGACGAAATAGGAAGTCCTGTTGCCGCTGATACATTTATTAATTTTGAAGCACCCGGATTCGAATCATCAATTACCATCGACCCGTAAACACCGCTATTTTTACCTGAGAAAATTGTATCAGCAGCAGTCAACGAACCGACATCACTAGATTCAAAAGAGCCTCCAAGTCCAGATATTCCATAACCGCGAAAAATAAAACCGGAATGATCTCTGTTATAACCGATTTCATAACTTGTACCGTATCTATATTTTCCACTTCCGATACTTGCGGTATTTAACGTATTTGTTTGTAAATCTGTGCCGTAACCGTTGTAAACTTCACGAACCATACTCTTGCCGGTAACATCTCTCGCACCTATAGGACAACTGAAACCTTTAACAGTCCACACAATTTCAGAAATCTCAAAAGTAAAGCCGTCCCCGCTATGACGCGAACCGCCGAATTCCTCAGGTTGATATGGTCTAAACGGACGAAAAGACTCCTGCGCCGCTAATTCTCCATAACATAAATACGGAAAAAAAAGCAGTACAAACATCAATAATAGGCGTTTCAATGAGAACATGGTTTCCTCAACGTAAGTGAACAAATTTTGCCGGAAGCCGATATTACGCTTCACGAACCAAAAATACTCCCAAACAATAAATTTCACGGATTAAGTAATTCTATCGAAAAACATTTTATCTACCCGCAAAAAACTACGCTTCAAACAATCACTCAAAAAATTTATCATCGATAGCTCAAATCGAAAATATGATTGTACCGATTGTATCGTCTTGAACCATTATAACAATTGAATAATAAAGTCCGACAAAACCGAAAATATGACGAATTTTTCTAAAAAATTTTTCTGCACAAAAAAACAGATAAAATAGATAAAATTTAACGGCAAAAAACAAGCTGCACTATATTTATACTATATATTACTATAGTCAATTCTAAAAAATACATGAACGCAGGCGTCCCGTCTGCATCGGTTTTGTAAAAAAACACCTAAAAGATACAGTCGAGACAACCGCGTTCCCAAGACCAATAAATTATTTCACGGATATATTACGAAAGACATAATATATCAGTGAAATTCTAAAAACCCCCTTGTTGTTAGTTAAAATTGTGTTAAACTGCTTTCTCTTTAATTTTCGGTTGTAGTAATCCGTTTGCCGATATTTAAGGAAACAGCTCGAACCGAAAATACAAATAAGAACAGCTTAAACTTTAACTTTAACTTTTAGACAAATAGTACAAATAACATTCAAAAAATTATGTAATATATCAGCGGAATTTTTTGTTTTTCCGCTTTTTTTGTGTTATGAATTTAGAAACTAACCTTATTTTCATAAAATGAGTATAAATATAGAGGACATTGTTGCGGGACATGTTAAAGATACAGATTCATTTCATTTTCCATTTTGTCATATTCAGATACCGCAGTTTCTTGTTGATATTGGTATAACTAAATTTGTCGTGATAGAGATTGCAGTTGCAATAGTAATGGCAGCGATTTTTCTACCTTTTGCGGCGAAAATTCGAGGCGGCAAGCCGGTCAAGGGTTTATTCTGGAATATGATCGAGGTTTTTTTACTTTATTTGCGGGATGATGTTATTGTCCCGTCTATCGGCAAGAAAAATGCGGCATTGTATGTACCGTATTTATGGACATTATTTTTTTTCGTTTTGTTTTGCAATCTTGCTGGAATGTTACCGTGGGCGGGGTCTCCGACAGGTTCGGTGATGGTTACAGGGATTCTTTCAATTTGTACGCTTATTGTTGTTATTATTACGGGAATAATTCACCATGGCGTAGTTGGGTTTTGGGTAGGAATGATTCCGCCCCTTGACGGAACAATAGGAATTGTACTTGCTCCGTTTATGTTTGTGCTTGAGGTATTTAGTTTTTTTGTTAAGCATTGTTCGCTTTGTATTCGTCTTATGGCGAATATGTTTGGCGGTCATTTGATGGTTGCGGTACTTCTAGCATTTATTCCGATGTCTGCGTGGGCAATTTATGTATGGATTCCGATAACTTCTGTAGTCGTGATAGCTGCTGTATGTATTAGTTTTCTTGAGTTATTTGTTGCGTTTCTTCAAGCGTATATTTTTACTTTTTTGACTTCCGTATATATTGGAATGGCAATACATCAGCATTAAAAAAATTTGGTAATATATCAGTGGAATATTTTTTTTATTAACCGCAGAGGACACAGAGAACACAGAGGAAGAATATTTTGTAATTTTAGATTTTAGATTTTAAATTTAAGTGAATTACTAAAAAATATTTTAGGCGGGAACGCAGGCGTCCCGCCTGCATCTTTTTTGTACAAAAAACGCCTAAAGA
>JAITKS010000398.1 GCA_031278315.1 Planctomycetaceae bacterium
CACTCGCGAAAATCGACAAATACATCAACGCCGACCGAATAAAAGATCGCCCCAACTTGAAAGCTGCCGCGATTGTCTTTATCGGTAAAGATAAATTTGAAATAACAGAAGTTTTATAATCTGAATAATGAAAAACAAATGTAGAGACACAATGTTTTGTGTTTCTACATATCAGGTTTTATTTTTTGTAACGAAAATCTACAATTACAAAATCATCTTTCTTTGTGTCCTCTGTGGTTAATAAAAAAATAAGGTCTGTGCATAATGACTTAATGATTTGAGTTTATGATCGGTGATAATTTCCGCATGCGAACTAACCACTGACCGCTAACCACTAACCGCTATTATGTACTGGTTGTTTATTTATAATTTTTTGTTACGATATTGCGGTTCACTTTTGTTTTTGCGAGTATTAACGAAAGATTACATTTGTTTCTGAATAGTTACGAACAATTACAAAAAATTTTAACCAATTAACCCTTTACCTAAAAATACCAGATGAAAACGATAAATAACAAAGTTACGCCGCTTGGAATTGCGGCGGGAATTACTATTTTAAGCGGAGTATCTATAGCGGATACTACGGCAAATAATAAAGTCAATCTTGCGCTTATTGGTTGCGGCGGTCGCGGGCGCGGTGTAATTGGCGGGTTTAAGTCGCTAGACGATACGAATATCGTATATTGTTGCGATGTTGATAAAGGCCGCGGCGAAAGTTGTGCCTCTAAATTCAATGCTAAATATGCCGAAGATATGAGAACCGTTTTGGATGATAAATCTGTTGATGCGGTTATTTGTGCGACACCTGATCATTGGCATTCGTTGTGTACGTTTTGGTCGATAAAGGCGGGCAAAGATGTTTATGTCGAAAAGCCTGTTTCTCACGACCCGTATGAAAGTCAAAAATGTATCGAAGCAGCACGGAAATATAAACGTATTGTCCAACATGGAACACAAAATCGAAGTGCGCCGTACAATATTGAAGCAAAAAAATATATTGAGAACGGCGAACTCGGGAAGATTCATCTTTGCCGAATTTACAATATGAAAAAATGGGGAGGTTTGCGAATCAAAGCAGGCGAAGAAATCCCGAAAAATTTTAATTATGATCTTTGGCTTGGTCCGGTTCCTAACCGTGAGTATTCGTCATCGATAGTTAATGGCGGATGGAAACAACTTTGGGACTTTACAGCAGGCGATATATCAGATGACGGTATTCATCAAATTGATTTAGCAAGATGGTTAATAGGCAAAGAAATTCCCAAATCAGCTTATTCGGCAGGCGGAATATATTCGCGAAAAGATGATTCACAAACACCTGATACTTTGGTCTCAACATATAATTATGACGATTTGACGTTGACATTTGAACTCGCTCTTTATCCTGATTACATGTTGAAAATAGGCGATAGAAACAGTGATATTTTTCCTGTGTGGCAAAACTGTGCAACGCGAATAGAAATTTTCGGAACGAAAGGTTTAATGGTTGTTGGACGGCATGGAGGCGGATGGCAAGTTTATGATAGACCGAAAAGTAGGCAGCCTGTAGTAAAGTCTGAAAAACACGGACGCGTTCCTGAAAAACCGCATTTTGAAAATTTCATTCAATGTATTCGTTCCCGCTCGGTAGAAAATTTGAATGCCGATATTGAGAAAGCACATATCAGTATGTTATTAGTTCACTATGCGACGATGTCTTTACGAACAGGCGCATCGAAATTGGAAATCGACGAAAAAAATGGAATTATTACAAATAATCCCGAAGCAATGAAACTATGGAAACGAGAATATCGAAAACCATACGAAATTACAGATGAAGTCTAAAACGTCTCTAGAGTGATTTTCTAAAAACGTCATGTAAAAATTTAGTAATTAGTAACATAGAGACGCAACGCTTTGTGTCTCTATGTTACAATTTTATTTATTGTAACGAAAAATACAACAAACAAAAAAATTCTGTAGAACCGCAGCGTCTTGTGTTTCTATGTTACAATTTATTTATTGTAACGAAAAAGAATTTTCAAGTATGAAAATTTTGTATTATGAAAAACTTTGGTTTAGATTACCATTTGTTTATGTTTAGAGTTGCGATGTAATCTTCAAAAGTTTCTGCTCGCCGTATTATTCTTATGTTTCCGGATTGTTCTAGTAATAATTCTGCGCAACGTAATTTTCCGTTGTATTGGAATCCCATCGAATGACCATGTGCGCCGACATCGTGAATTACCAGTAAATCATCAATTTCCAAAACGGGCAGTTCTCGATTAATTGCGAATTTATCGCAGTTCTCACAAAGCGAACCGACGACATCAACTGTTTCCATAGAACAATTTTCAGAATCAGATTTACGAATTGCCGTTATGTGATGATATGCGCCGTACATACCCGGCCGCATTAAGTTTGCCATTGAAGCGTCAACGCCGATATATTTTTTGTATGTATTTTTTTTGTGAATTACTCGTGTTACTAATACTCCGGCTTCTGCTGAAACAAGACGTCCTGATTCTGTAAAAATACTAAGAGGTGAAAATTTTTCTAATCCTGATTTCGTGTATTCTGTATTAATTTCTGTTCCGATTTTGATTAAATCGATTGGTTTCTGGTCGGGTTTATAAGCGATACCGAATCCGCCGCCAAGATTTACAAAGCTAATATTTACATCTGTTTTTTGTTTTATTTTTGTTATCATATCAAACATTGATTTTGACGCTGTAACAAAAAAGTTTTCGTCTAATAAATTTGACGCAATCATTGTGTGGAGTCCGAATTGTTTAATTCCTTTCGATTTTGCAGCTTTAAATGCGTCAATTAATTGTTCGCTTGTCAATCCGTATTTTGCCTCGACTGGATTACCGATCACGCTTGAGACATTATATAAAGGTCCAGGATTCCAACGAAAACTAATTACATCCGGCAGACCTGCGCAATTTTCTAAAATCTGTAAATCAGTAATATCATCGAGATTGATAATTGCATTTAATTCACGTGCTTTTATGTACTCTGCTTGCGGAGTATCATTCGACGTGAACATAATATCTTCGCCGGTAATTCCAAGACGTTCACAAATTAATAATTCTGACAGACTTGAACAATCGCAGCCAAGCCCTTCACTTTTGAGAATTTTCAACAGCTCAGGATTTGGATTTGCTTTTACTGCGAAATATTCTTTGTAACCTTTATTCCATTCAAAAGCCTTATTAAAAAGCTGTGCGTTTTTACGAAGAGTTGATTCATTGTAAAGATAAAATGGAGTAGGAAATTTTTCGGCAATCGATTTAATAAATTCGTTATTGTAATTGAGATTTTTTGTCATACGTTTTTTTGTATTATTTTTTTGTAATTTAAAATTTTAATAATATACTCATTGTACTTTAAAATTCGGTTTTATTTTTTGTAACGAAAAAGGTGACCATTCACGCATAAAATAAAACCGCCCTGTCAAAAAAAATCCGCCGATATATTACAAATTACAAAATCTTCTTTCTCTGTGGTTAATAAAAAAATAAGATTAGTTTTAAAATTCATAATTCTTAAAAAGGTTGAAAAACAAATGTTCTACTGAAATCTATTACAAGTAAATTAGTCTTTGAAGGGTGTCATTATTTTTAC
>JAITKS010000410.1 GCA_031278315.1 Planctomycetaceae bacterium
CCGAATCAAATTGATGTCGATATGGAATATTATTACAACGGTTATTTGTTTAACGCAGACGCCATTGAGAAGGTTTATAACTCGTCGATGATTCTTTATTTTTTTGAACAAATATTAGAAGACGGTAAATCGCCAACCAATCTTATTGATCCGAATTTGAGTGTTGATCCGAAACGTATAAAGCGTCTTATTAAAAATGAAAATAATCGTAATACGTTGATTCAAATCATCAAAGACGGCAGCATTGTTGCGGAGGTGTTGGAAAAATTCTCAATTGATAACTTAAACAAAGAGAATTATTTTATTTCTTTATTGTTTTACATGGGCTTGCTTACGATCAAAGAACCGGAACGTAATCGGTTACGTTTAGTTATTCCGAATTATTCAATTCAACGTGTTTATTGGGAACAAGTTCGATTGCTTATTGAAGATAATTCTCAACTTGTCAAAGTCAATACAGATTGGTTAGAGAAATCCATCAACACGATAGCATTTGACGGCAATATTCACGATTTTATTGATTACATTTCTAAAAATGCGTTTAGTAAATTATCTGATTATGATCTTCAACGTTTTGATGAGAAGTATATCAAAGTCTTATTACTTTCTTATTTACTTCTCAACAACATTTATATTCCGATGAGCGAGTACGAAACAACACCCGGTCGAGTTGATATATTTTTGCAACGTAATCCGCGATTTCCTCAAGTGGAATACGAATGGGTGTGGGAATTAAAATATTGTAAAGCGAAATCTAAAAAAACTGAAATAGCCCAAAAACGCAAAGAAGGTTTAGAACAATTAAATCAATACATAATATCACATCGTTTGAAAGACCGACCGAATTTGAAATCAGCGTTGTTGCTTTTTATCGGAAAAGATAAATACGAAATCATCGAAAATTAATTTCAATTACAAAAAAGGCTAAAAAATTACCATACGGCAATGCCGATTTTAGAAGTGTCCGCACAGAAAATAATTGTGTTTATGTTGACAAGACATGGTTTATTGAATTGCTTGAGAAGTTGTTTACCTTTTGTTTATTTGTGTGAACAGTCGGCGGGATTGAGTATTTATTGTGTAATGCGCCGTGAAATATAACGGGTAGATTGATTTTTTGAAAATACGAGATGTTTTTTTTTCTTCCTTTTATTTTTTCTAACCGGACTTATATTTTTTGTCCGATATTTTATATTGATACGAGTTTAATGGTTAAGATCAATTTTACGGATAATATACGGATAATAATAGTATGACAATTCTTGATGTGGTGGGTAAAACGCCATTAGTTCCGTTGTTTGCAGATCGTGTTGGTGCTAAAATTTTCGGTAAGGCGGAATTTTTAAATCCGAGTGGTTCGGTGAAGGATCGTGCTGCGAGGGCGATGATTTTTGATGGAATTAAAACCGGAAAATTGACGAAAAACAAAACGATTCTTGACGCAACCAGCGGCAATACAGGAGTTGCTTTGGCGATGTTTGGAGCGATACTTGGTTATCGAGTGACGTTGTGTCTTCCTGCCAATGCCAATAAAGAACGTAAACGCATATTAAGAGCTTACTGTGCGGAGATTATTGCAACGAATCCGCTTGAGAGTTCCGATGCTGCGTTGCTCAAAGCCCGTCGGCTGGCGGCAGAAAATCCGAACTTTTATTTTTACACCGACCAATATAATAACCCTGAAAACTGGAAAGCGCATTACACCGGAACAGCTCTTGAAATCTGGGAACAAACGGAACATAAATTAACACATTTTGTTGCCGGAATGGGAACATCAGGAACATTTATTGGAACAGCGCGGCGGTTGAAAGAATTGAACCCGGCAATCAAGACAATTCCAATGCAACCGGCGTCACCGTTACACGGACTTGAAGGAATGAGACATACTGAAACAACAATTAAATCTGGATTTTATGACACCTCGTTATTTGATGGACAAATTGATGTTACAACAGAAGATGCTCGCGCTATGACACGGGAGCTTGCCGGAAAATATGGGTTATTTGTGGGAATTAGTTCCGGTGCGAATGTTCTGGCAGCGGTGAAGCTGGCGGAAACACTTCCGCCGGAGGCTATTGTTGTTACAATTCTTTGTGATAGTGGTTTTCGGTATTTGAGTGATGAACTTTGGGATTAAACCGAAAAATGGAATACTTTTACTTGAACACTTTTATTTGAACACTTTTATTTGAACACTTTTACCTGAATATCTTTACTTGAGTACTTTTACTTGAATTTTTTTTTGAAACGTTATAGAATTTACTTTTGGTTTTCTGCCTGAAATAACGAATAATTTTTTAACGAGATGATTATCTTAACGAAGCAACAACAATTTGAAATGAATCGTCATGCCGAAACGGAATACCCGAATGAGTGTTGCGGTGCCGTATTGGGACGGATTGAGAACGGCAAAAAAACGGTACACAATATTTTACCTATTTCAAACACGCGGGAACCGGAAGAAAAACATCATCGTTTTCTGATACAACCCAAAGAATTTTTACATTGTGAAAAAACGGCACGAAAATCGGGATTGGACATTATTGGATTTTACCATTCGCATCCTGACCATCCGGCGGAACCGTCACAATATGATTTGGAACATGCGTTGCCGGTTTATTCGTACATTATTATTGCTGTTGTGAAGGGCAATGCTGATGATATGACAAGTTGGGAATTACAAAATGATCGAACCCGATTCAATAAAGAATTAATCACAGAAAACGAATAAATTTGTAACTGTTGATGCCGATAAACAAAAGGTTATTGATATTCTAATTATAGTTACTTTATTTTATGTAAATATTGTATAATTGGTTACTATAATTTATTGTTTGGATTCTGTTGTTATCCCTTATTAACTATTAACCATTAACTAAAAATTATGTCTGTAACAATTCAACTTCCGACGGCGTTACGTACATTTACCGACGGTCTTTCCGAAGTCGTTGTCGAAGCGGCAACTATTGACGAAGCACTCCGGCAACTCACAAAAAATTATGCCGACTTGAAACGGCATCTTTTTGATGATGACGAAAAATTGCGCAGTTTTGTCAATGTTTATTTGAACGATGAAGATATTCGTTCATTAAATAGTATTGCTACTGTTGTTCAATCGGGTGATACTATTATGCTCATCCCTGCGATTGCCGGAGGTGTGTAACGTAAAAAAAACGCAACCATTCCCGAATACTGATTTAATTCCGACACAGGAATTGCAGCGGTCTATCATGTTTCGATATAAACGTAACATGTTCCGATATAGTGTTCTTCAAAATACATCAAACCGTAATCCGAAAAAATTGATTCGGTGTTTGGGCGGTGTGTGTTTTTCTTTCACAATCCCAAACGTCAAACCTATTTTCGACAATGTAAAGAAGAACAGTTACGTTTTAAAATTCGGTTTTGTCGGAACATATTGTCGTGTGTTTCTGCTTAAAAATCCTGCTTAAAAATCCGGTAAATCCTGTAAATTGATTTTATTTATCCTAATTATCGCGTCAAAAAAATAATTTTGTTAAAAGAACGAAGGTTGGAAGGTTGTAGGCTGCCATTAGTAAAACAATAATACACATCGTAAAAGTTTGGTAAAATTTTAGGTAACAACTCATGTAAATAATCAAAAGTAGGCGAAGTTTTAATGAAACATCGTATTGATTTTCTAGTAATATATCAGTGGAATAATTTATTTTTCAACTTTTTTTGGGGTTATGAATTTTAAGGATTAATCAAAACAGCCCTGAAAGGGCGATCAGATTATTGGCTTATTATCAACGCAATGGAAAGGAACAATAATTGTTGTTAATAATCATGTCTTTATTTCTTGCCGCCCTTTCAGGGCTTTGAGGTGCGGT
>JAITKS010000443.1 GCA_031278315.1 Planctomycetaceae bacterium
CAATATATTTTTCATAGTTTTAGTGATATTAAATTATGTCTATATTTAATACTGTCAAATTGAATTTTCGTAACAAAAAATCTGACCGACTACGCATCGGTCATAACAACTATCAATAAGTTTGCGGGTAAAAAAATTGATCAATCTCAATCAATATGCGTAGAATAACAATTTCCAGAAATCTCGTAAATAGCAATTTTCAGAAATTAAAAAATTTTCACAGATTTCACAAACTCGTGTGTTTAGAAATGTTAAATCCAGATATTAAAAACAATGACTATTTTTTTTGTAATAATCTATTTTGATATTTCTGTTTTTAATTTTTTTTTGACAGGATTACAAGATTGCAGGATTAACAGGATTTTTAAATAATAAATTAAAAGAATCAAAACTTGAAACCATCAATTAGCGGTTAATGATTCGAACTTATAATCCGTAATAATTTCCGCATGCGAACTAACTACTAACTTGTAATCCAGCTTGCGGGAATTTATTCGTAGGCTATACTTTTAACCTGTTCTTGTTTGAATTTTGGTTATTACAGTTTGCTTGCATATTAGAAAGAAACTTTTACGTTGCTAGGTTATTGAAATTCATAGCACGAGTTTTTTATTAACAAACAAGAACATAAATTTCACAGAGAATGAAATATAATTTTTTCTTTTTGATTGGAAATATCATTGATAATTAAAAATAATAATTTGATTCCAAATGATTTGACTCCAACTTAAAAATTTTATTTGTATTTTTTGTGATAAAAAAATAAAGTTTAATTTTAAGGAAGTTCTATTTTTTTGAATATTCGTAACAAATATTATTGATTTTTACTATGGGATTTTTTAAGCAGATTTTCGGTAACGCAAAATTAGATTATAAGAAACGATACGAGTTGCAATTGTCGGCGATGTCTGGAACGATGTCGAAAGTTTATAGAGCACGCGATAGAGAAACTGGTGAAATTGTCGCTTTGAAAATTCTCGACATGACTAAAACCAACATTATTTCTAGCCGATTTCAAAATGCGAAAAAACCAACCGAAGGCGAAATTGCTGTTCAATTCGATCATCCGTATATAATTAAAACATTATCTCACGGATTGACTATTAATAACGAGCAATATCTTGTAATGGAATATCTTGGCGGTTCAGGATTAAATAATGTTCTCCTTGTTCAAGAAGACCTAATGGCCGGTGCGAGATTGCATTACATAAGACAAGTCGCCGAAGCGATTTCTGTTGTCCATGAAAAAGGATTTATACATCGTGATATTTGTCCCCGCAATTTAATTTTTACGGGCGACGGTACTGTATTAAAATTGACAGATTTCGGATTGACAGTACCGAATCAACCGCCGTTCACGGAACCTGGAAACCGAACCGGAACTGCAAATTATATGGCGCCGGAATTAGTACGCCGAAAAGCAACTGATAAACGTGTTGATATTTTTGCATTCGGCGTAACAATTTATGAACTCTGCACAAAAAATTTGCCTTGGCCTCGCGGCGATAACGCTAACGCCGCAATGACACACAGCGAAACTCCAGAACCAATCACAACCTACAGACCTCAAATTAACAAAATTCTAGCGAAAGCAATTCATAAATGTATCGAGCCTGAACCAACAGAACGTTTCTCAGATATAAAACAATTTACAAAAATGATCGCAAAAGTTGAACACGAAGATGAATAAAAGAAGATGTAATATATCAGCAGAATTTTTGTTTTCAATTTTTTCGGATTATGAATTTTAAAGATAAATCAAAACAGACCTGAAAGAACTATCGGATTATTGACTCTTTATCAACACAATGACAAAGAACAATAATTGTTTAATAATAATCGTGCTTTTATTTCTTGCTGCCCTTTCAGGACTATTTTGAAATCATTAAATTGTATTACTCTTGCAATTAATGTCTTGCAATTAATGGAAAAGAAAAACGGTTACAATAATTCAGCTGAATTAGACTCACAAGACTCACAATAGAGACACAAGGCATTGTGTCTCTATATTGGTGATTGTCTGGGTTTTAACATATCTACAAAAATTCTGTTGATAAATTAAATTACTTATCAAATATTTCTGCTAATTTTTTATTGAGAGCAATTCCTTGCATATCTGTTGCGATAACTTTTCCGTCTTTTCCGACGAGTAACATTGTTGGTACTCCGTCAACGCCGTATTTTATCGACTGTTCTACTTCACCTGCTTTGTGAGTTAGTTTTTCACTTATGACTAACCAAGGAATTTTCTCTTCGTTTACAACTTTTTTAACGTTTGCAACAGCTTCTTTCTCGCTGCCTTCTTCGAAAACATACACAGACACAATTTCGAGTCCTTTGCTGTGATATTTTTCATACGCTTTAAGCATGTTAGGAATTTCCATCTTACAAGGTTCGCACCAAGAAGCTGTAAATTTCACCAACACGTATTTATCCCGTAAAGACTTCCAATTGAAAACTTCGTTGTTGATAGTTCGACCGTATAGATTAAGGTCGGCACCTTTTAATCGTGCGGCTATTCCTTTGAGTTGTTTAGAAAATTGATTTCTCAATTCGACATCGTTAGTGAACTCGTCTGAAGTAATGTAATCGATGATTTCTTTGGTTGTTTTTTCGACGATTTTACTATCTGCTGTTGCCGCCTTGTCCGAAGATGAAACGTTCAGCAGCAATTTAAATATTTCTAATACATTTTCATTCACGTTACCTTTCGCCCATTTTTTAATTTCGTTTTTCAGATCATTAAATTTATCAATCGAAAAATTATAAGTCAGTAATGTGAGATTTCGATAGAATTGTTCTCCTTTGTAATCTCTGATTAATTTTTCATAACTTCCTTCTTTTTCCATTTTACCAATTATTGCATCGAGTTTTTTCTGATGTTCTGTAAGAACTTGCGATGTGAATAATTTTTCTACGATTTCGTTATATTTTGTTTCGTAATCGGCGTCTGTTTCTTTTAGTCCTGCTTTTTTAACTTCTTTTTGTAGTAGGACAGTAAATTCTAATTCTGATAATTTTGAGCAATTTTCGAGTAAGCACATATAACCGCTAGAACGTTCTTTTGAGTCTTTAGCTAACGATAGAATTTTTTCGCCGGCTTGAATATTTTCAGCGAGTACTTCTGTCAAAAACTTTTGATAAGCCGGCAGCAAACTTTGGAATTTTTGTATTTTACTGTTATTATCTGCAAACTTGTTAATTTCGCTTGCTATATCATTTTGTGCATCTTGTATTTTTTTATTTTGTGAATCTAAAAATTTTATAATTTTTTCTACGGTGTCAGCTTTTTCGAGTTGTTCCGCAGCTTTAGCGTTGATAAATTTACTTTGATTCTGAACGAGATAAAGACCAACAATCACAAATGCCGCCAATGCAATCCAGACGAATCTTACAAAATTTGTATTTTTCATTTTTTTTTTACGTTGATTGATATTGAGTAACGATAATATTATCAACTCAAATATCAAATTTATTGGATTCTTATCAAATTAAGAATTGACAATCAATTCTAATGAAAAACATTTGATAAGATACAGTTCTCCCAATGAATTTCGACAGTATATTTCGACAGTATATTTCGATTTGTCTATTGAAAAAATTGAAAAATCTGATTTCATATTTCAACATTTTCTGATATTTCAAAACTCAAACGCAACATTAAGACGAGGTTCAAAATCAAACAATCAATCAAACCAAACAATCAAAACTCTCAAGCAGTAATTTTGATTTTTATATCAATCGAAATTCAAACAGTCGGTAATTATTACTATCAAATTCAAATTGTCAATTGGATACTAAACGGTGTTGATTCGTTCAATTATTGTCCGATATATAACGGGTCTTGACCTGTAATGTAATTGCAATCGGGTTCAGATTCTAGCGGGTCGCCGGTTATTGCGAAAGCTCTTGCTCTGCTTCCTCCGCAGACGTAACGATATTCACAAACTCCGCAATTGCCTTTGTAATTATCTGGATTTTGCAATTGTCTAAAAAGCGGATGATTTTGATAAATATCAACGACAGAATCTTTTGGGAATTCGCCGCATTTATAAGGTAAAAATCCAGCGGGATAAATTTGACCGTTGTTCGATACAAACATTATTCCGCGTCCGTCTGTTACGCCAAGCGGCGCACGATGTCGGATCCGTGAAAAATTTTCCGCCGATTTGTTATTGTTATTATTCTCGTTATTATTATTCTTGTTACAGTTATTATTTGTTTTATTTTTTGTTTCAATAAATTTTTCAAAGCGAAAAGGCCGCGGGACATCTAAAGGATTTCCGCCTTGTCTTAAAACGAATCTTCTGTAGTGCGGTGCTTCGGTTGTTTTGACAGAATAAGGTTTTGTCTGTGCATGGTGCCATAGTTTTTCAAATGCGGTTTCGTATTCATCTGCTGAAATTCGTACTTCTTCAACGCCTCGTCCGACAGGAATTAGAAAAAATACTGACCACATAATCACGCCTCCAAACCGTGCGAGATAATCAGCCGTATCATCGATCAAATCGAAATTTCGTTTTGTAATAGATGTATTTATTTGAACGGGAATTTGCAATTCTTTTGCCGTTTCGAGCATTTCGCTTGTTTTATCGAAAGACCCTTCAAAGCCGCGAAAAGCATCGTGAACTGATGCAACTGGTCCATCGAGAGAAATCCCCAATGCTTGTACGCCTGCATTTTTTGCTTTCGTGAATGCTTCACGTGTTGCCAGCGGTGTTGCCGAAGGAGTTAGCGCAACGTTTAATCCCTTTTTCACCGCATGCTGAATCAAGACAAAGAGGTCAGCACGTTTTAACGGATCGCCGCCGGTAAAAACTATATTCGGCTTACGAGGAAATGACGCAACTTGATCAATAAGACGAATAGAGAGTTCAGTCGGCAACTCATCTGACGCCGCTTTTTCTTGAGCCGACGCTCGGCAATGTTTGCAAACAAGATCACAAGACTGTGTTATTTCATAATAAAACATTAAAGGATTAACACAAAAATCCTCTTTCGAATATGGTTTAAATTGCATAATTAACTCCTTTCGAGTTTTTTCGTAATCGTGCAAAGAAGTGATTGTAATGTTACGAGTAGTTTAAAATATTCCGATAAGATATTACAAACATTTATTTTGTCAGCAGCGGAATTACGCCTGATTTTGCATTAAATGCAGCATAACAAATTTTATCAATTAGATTGTGTCCGAGCAGTGTTCTGTTTTGGGGTGATGTCAATGAGTAATATAGTAAGAATTGTTCTTTGTCGATTTGTATTCTGAATCCTACAGCTTTGTCGGATGTTACTTTTTCCATGTTTTCACCGATAGTTAATTCTTTCCAGATTGTTGTTTTATTGAGCCGCGATGTTTTCAAATCGAACCAAAGCGGTACAAACATTGACGAGCCGTAGCAGCAATTTTGTTTCAGCCGAAGTTTACTGTCAGCTGCCCGTAAAAATTCGACCATTGAGGTTGCAAGCGGAATAATCCGAAATGATACAGGTTTCTGTGAGCCGCGTAATTTAGTATTAGGTTGAAAAATAATATCGCATTTACCGCTGCGGTTTGACGGCAACGCATGTAATTTGTCAGAATATATAAACGATGATTCATATTGTAGATTTATATCACAATCTTTTTTGGTATTGGGATTATGTAATATTAAATCGCAAGCGAGAAAAATCTGATTTGCCGAATCGAGTAAGAGTAAACGTTTTAATCGAAAATTATATTCGAGTTCTGATTCCAGCTCAATTAATTCACATATATTTTCATTGTCATCATCATTGTTTTGTGAGCAGCATTCATGCCAGTTGCTGATTTGCCGAATACGTTTTCCGTTATATCGAATCGTACATTGCCAAGCTCCAGAGATAACCGGGATACTGTTATCAAACAAATCGAGTTGTACTTCCGCCGTAGTATCGGATAATGCCGACAACGTATTGGTTTCGGAATGTTCATAATTCAAAGAAACAGAAATCATTATTGGTAACAATTCAATTGAATTTTAAAATTACATGGTTATAGGGATAAAGACAGATAAAACAGATCGGACAATTTAAACCGCTTTAACAGAAAATTCAAGTACACATAATTTAAATCTTTTACTGTTGTGTTTGGAGTAATATTGTAAACGGTTTTGTAAATGGTCTTTTACATTGTTCATAATTTAATTTTGCTTTGAGTCGAGTTGGTTGAGTTGAGTTGAATTGAGTTGAGTTGAATTGAGTGAATTGAGTTGCTTATATCTTGAAAGTAGGTTTTACTGAATGCGTACTTGTATCGCCGAATTTTATTGTACGATACGTATAAATTAAATTGCTCGATACGAAAAAATCGTCATTGTCATATATTGCGGATAAAATATTATGATACAAAAATAAGTTATAGTTGGACATTTTTATGAAAAAAAGAAATTTAACTAATATATCTTATATCTCTTATATCTTTTGTATGTATTGTGACTCTTATGATTGTTTTACGAAATATAATGAAAAAAAATAAAATAAAAAAACGTGAATACTTATGTAAAACTTTACTTAAAATTAAAATTGGTAACATCTAAAAAACTAATATTAGGAGGAACGCAGGCATCTCGTCTGCACTGTTTTTATACAAAAAGCGTCTAAAAATGCGGTCAAGACGACCGCGTTCCTTCTAACAATAAATTTTTACATTAGGTTTTTAGAAATTCACTATAGTCTGTTTTAACGTGATAGGTTTACGCACTCTAGGCGATTTTTATGAAAATCTTTTTGTCGAGACGGTAAATTTTTACTATTTTTCTTATTTTTTCTAATGAGAATAATCGTTATAACCGATTAAAACATACTTCAATTCACAAAGCGAATTAGAATAATTTCGTAAATTGATAGAATTAAAACTACAATTATATACACAATCAACATTAAACAATCAACTTTACATAGTCAACTTTACATAATCAACTTTACAAGGTTGACATTACATGGTTGACATTAACTGGTCAACATTAACGGAATCTTTTAATAATATAATTTGATATGTCTTACGGTTTATACATTTCATCCGAAGGAGCGTTGTCGCAAGATTACCGCCTTGCAACAATATCAAATAATATTGCAAACGTCGAAACTCCGGGATTCAAACGTGAGTTAGCATTTCAAATGGCTCGTCATACAGAATCTGTTGCAATAGGTGAGATCGAATTCGGAACTGGATTAATTACCGATATCGGCGGCGGTGTTCATACAATCGGAACTCACACTGAATTTTCGCAAGGTCCGATCAAACCTACAGAAGTTAAATCCGACCTCGCTATTCAAGGCGACGGTTGGTTTCGTGTCCGTGATATGGCAAACGATGAAATATTTCTTACTCGAACCGGTTCGTTTCAAATCGACCGGAACGGAAATTTCGTCTCCGAATGGGGAAGAAGCAGATTCCAATTACTAGACATCGATAACGAACCCGTCTCTCTTGCCGACCCAAATTCAAAAACATGGAATATTACCGATGATAACGTCGTGCAAGATGTCGGCGTAGGAAGATTACAACAAATATCAATGGTAAAACCAACTGATATAAGACAACTAGTAAAAATCGGTGAAAACGTTTACAGAATTGACGCTCCCGAAGACCAAATTCTATACACCGAAATCGAACCAACTGAACGCGAAAGAATAAGAGAAGGACATCTCGAAATGTCAAATGTAAATCCATCAACTGAAATGATCGAAATGATTATCGCCTCACGAGCTATTGAGACAAATGTAAAAATGATTCAAGCACAAGACGAAGCCACCGGAAACCTGATCTCACGTGTACTAAGAGTTAATTGATTTTTATAACGTTTCAATAGATTTAAAATTTAAGATTTAAGATTCAAGATTTAAAATTAAAATTTAAGATTTAAAATTCACAGCTCAATTCCTAGATTAGATAGAGAATTGATATTGAATGAGTAAACATAATTTATGTTACAAATTTAATTTTTTTGAAACTGTTTTTTAGAATAGAAAATGAATTGCTGAATCCTGAATTACAAATCCTGAATAACAATTTTCGTTTACCAATTTTCGTTTTTCGTTTACCAATTTTCCAATTAACGTTTTAACTTTTTTTATCAAAAATGCCATTCCAGACTATATATTCATCGGGTACCGGTATGCTCGGTATGGAAAAGAAGCTCAATACGATAGCTCATAATTTGTCCAATGCTGAAACGACCGCATACAAAAAACAACGTATTAATTTTGAAGATTTATATTACGACAATTTACGTTATCCGGGATCACAAGATATAAGCGGTGAGTTTGCGGCGACAGGAATTGCAATCGGAGTCGGTACACGAGTTACCAGCGTTCAGACGAACTTCTCGGAAGGTTCTCTTTCCGAAACAGGACGCGATCTCGATATCGCAATTGCAGGCGAAGGATTTTTACAAGTAACCGACCCTTTCACCGATCAAAATTTTTACACACGAGCCGGAAATTTAAGCGTCAATTCAAATGGAATTTTAGTTGTCGGAAGTACACATACAGGACGACCAATTGAACCGCAAATCGAAATTCCACAAGGTGTACAAAAAATTCAAATCTCCGATGACGGCGCAGTTTATGTCGTACAAGACGGAAATGTCAACGCTTTGCAGCTGATTGATCGGCTGCAACTTGCAACGTTTATTAACCCTGAAGGTTTATTGAGAGTTGGCGAAAATATGTATCGTGAAACTGAAGCTTCCGGTGCGCCAGTGTTAAATGATCCGGGAATAAATGGAACTGGAACTTTCAAAGTTGGTTATCTTGAAATGTCAAATGTTAAGCCCGTTATAGAATTAATCGACATGATTACATCGCAACGTGCTTACGAATTAAACAGTAAATCAACTCAAACCGGTGACCAAATTTTACAAACTGTCATAAGTATCAAAAGATAATCACATCAAATGATTTTTATTCAATTGTTATTCAATTGTTATTCAATACGATTTTAATCACCTATTACAACTATACAAATTCTAATTGTAATTTTATGAAAAAATTTTTTTATCAAATTTGTTTCGTTTGCATAATTACGTTTTGGACAAATTTTGTATGCGGAGCAGAAATTAGATTAAACGAACAATCGCAAGTTACAGATGTAATAGTTCGACTTGGCGATATTGCAGAAATCGTTACCGATTCGCCGTCTGAATTAAGTCAATTAAAACAGATTATACTTTTTCCGTCACCGCAAAACAGCAATTCACGATCAATTTTTAAAACTGAAATTCGCGATTTAATTGCACGGCTCGGAATCAATGTTTTTAATCATAATTTTACCGGCGCAGAGAAAATTACAATAATAAATACAAACTATAATTTCACCCAATTTACAGATCAAAATAAAGTCAATCTCCACAGAAGCGGCGGCAGAATAATTTATGCAAATCATATAACATCAAATAGTAACAATAACAGCAATAATAATAACAACAACAACAATAACAAAACAATCAAAGTATCGAATACACAAATCGATACAAATTTATTGTTACGAAAAATCACGCCTGAATTTATCAAACAGATGGAGAAACTTATCGCAGAGTCAATTCGTATTTATCTTAATCGGCGGCTAGCAGCGGTTTCGCAATATCAACAATCGAAATGGAATATTTCTGTGAAACTTTCACGTGAACAAACTCTTGATCTTGCTACGAAAGGTCAAATAAAAGAAATTGAAGGCGGAATTGAACCGTTTGTAGGAAAACAAAAATTTCACATTAAATTGCAAAATATCGATAAGGAAACGAATCAAAATTTTGCGGTGTCTGTCGACG
Source organism: Planctomycetaceae bacterium (assembly GCA_031278315.1). GTDB lineage: Bacteria > Planctomycetota > Planctomycetia > Pirellulales > Thermoguttaceae > WRKP01. The sequence goes on from JAITKS010000443.1 coordinate 9,789, forward strand.
CTGATTTAATTCCGATTACGCAATGTGTCACGGCGATTCGGAACTTGCCGAAAGGATACATTATTAGTCAATCTGATGTAAAAATTGCAGAATGTGAAAATATAAATTTTGATAACAAGTCAATTAAAAACGAAGGATACTTTATTAACACAGATGACGTAATAGGTAAAGAAATTATAAGTAATTTGCGGGCAGGAAATATAATTACACAAGATCAAATTAAACGTCCGGCATGGGTACGCAAAGGAGATACAATTACAATCACGGCAAAAAATAACGGCGTAATTATTCGTGCTGTCGGAATCGCAAAATCAGACGGTGCCGAAGGCGATACTGTTTTCGTTACAAGAATTGAGCAAAACAATACAACGTCAACAAGACGTAATCGAAGACAACAAAACACAGCAGAAATTGCCGCAATTGTTACACAACCAAAAGCCGTTGAAGTAAACGCAACGCCAATCATTTCAAGATAAATAAATTATACGCAACATACTATTTGTACTTTCCAAAAAAATTAAAATTAATTTTTTGTAATATATCAAAAATAATTTAACTAGGAGACTTTGTTGACAACGCTGTTTCTTTTATGAATTTTACAACTTTACCTTTACTTTTAATTTTACCTTTACTTTTAACTTTAATTTTAATTTTAACTTCAACCTCAATATAACAAACGATGAAAAAAATAATAATATTTTCAATTAGACTTTTATTTTTAACGCTGCCGTTATCATTTTTAATTTTTTGTTACGATAATTCTGTTTTTGCTCAATACGGTTCGCTTTCGGGATCGACGACGTTACGAGTCGGTGACGGGCGTCCGCTTACGATGGCTGAAGGTTCGGCGTTATATCGTCCTGCGCCGCGGCAGAAGGCGTATCAACTGCATGATATTGTTTATGTCAATGTGAAAAAGAAATGGAATTATTCGAATAGTGCAACTCTAACGAAAACGAAAAAAGTTGAATCGGAAGCTAGATTAACGTATTGGTCAAAATTCAAAGGTTTATTTAAAATGCCGGCAAGCGCCGCAAGCTCCGAATTACCAGAAATCGGAGGTGAAATCGATCACAAAACTCAAAATAAAGGAAATTTAACGCAAGCAGAAACAATCGAATTTATTATCGCATGTGAAGTACGTGATGTACTCGAAAACGGTAATTTATATATCGAAGGAACTATTTCAACTCAAATAGGTGAAGAAGGAAAAATTATGTATGTCGGAGGATTTATAAGACCAGAAGATATTGCAGCAGACCATTCTATATCAGGCGATAAAGTTCTGAATTTCAAGTCAACAGACATCCCAAGCGGACAAATTTACGACACTCAAAGAAGAGCATGGGGAACAAGAATAATAGAACAATTAAAACCTCTATAAAAATAATTTAAGATTTCAAATTTAAGATTTAAAATTTAAGATTTCAAATTTAAGATTTCAAATTTAAAATTTAGATCAATTCAATTACGTATTGTTTTAATTTTCATGTTGTTGTTTTGTATGAAAATTTATTTTTATTTTATTGTCCATAGCCGAATTGGAGCTGGTGTAATTTTTTGCGGTTTAATTGAATCATTCGGCGGAATGATTGCAACTCCGGCGTAATATGGTTTTTTGTTTCTCAATGTTAGCGGTTGCAATTTTATAGTTTCTGCATATTCCGCTTCTGGAAATCGTTTTATAATCCAATCAGGCAAAGATACATTTGTATCATTGGTTTTCCAAATCGCAATACCGCCTGCATGAGCAACATCTTGATCCGTTGACCATGTTGTCAACGGAAAATTTTCATAATCACAATGACATGTCGGACGGTCTTTACTGTAAATTGCAACATTTCCGGCTAATGTCCATTTTCCGGTAATGTATCGCAGCGGTTTATCATATTTCTTGTACCATATTTTTTCGACTTCTGCCGCCAGCTCTTTACCCGGAAACAGATACCAAACCTCTTTGCGAAAATTATACGCTACATAAATATGTGTACAGTAACCAATAACATAACATGCCATCGTTATCGTAAAGAAAATAAAAAATAACCGGACAGCTTTAGATGATTGAGTTGTTTTGAAAAATGCGATAAAAATCAAACCAGTAAAAATAAAAATATGTGAGAAATCATGCAAGTCTCTATCTACGAAAAAAACCAAACACGAAATTGATGTCAATAGCCATGCAATAAAACTAACTCCGAACAAAAAATTTCCTGCCAAAACTTGATTACTATCTAACTCCGATTTTTCCTTAAATGTGAGCTTAAATTTTGTTTTCGACAACGGCAAAAATAAAACATAATAAGATAACAAAAGTAACGGAACTGTAATAAGAATGTCAAACAATATAAAAAACCAGTTTATCAAAGTTTTATCAATCTGATCTGCTAGCGGAAATTTCAAAAAAGAGAATTCGCTAACAACTACCCAATAAATTATCGGCGACGCAATTATAAAAGAAATAAATATAGTAAGATAAACTCCGCCTCGCAGCCAAAATTTTCGTGTTGACGAATTAATAATAGTGAAAATCAATATCGACATAACAACGAAAAACATTATTACCTTGAAATGAAAACCAAGTCCGATTGCTATTCCTAATCCGATCCAATCTCGATAACGGTCGTATTTGATTGCGAGCAAAGCGAATAACATAACATAAGACCACGCAGCTATCGCCGGTACATTATGATTATAATTCAATGACGAATAAAAAAATGACCAATAACCATAAAACATCAATACGCCTACAAGCGACTCGAAAGGCGTAAAAAATTCACGGCCGATTCGCCAGATTGCTAAAGCTGTCAGTAAAAAAAATATTTGATTCAAAAAAAACGGAGCAATTTCGTTTCGATTAAAACCTTGATAAACAATTTCAAGAATAATAGAATTTAAAGCAGGATGTTTATACGTAGCAAGTACTCCTTCTTTACCAACTATAAACATTTCAATTGTATCGAAACGAAAATTCGGTTCCAATAAGAACGGAACGATTGCCCAAAGAACAAAATAAATCGCCGCAACAAAAAAGAATATTAACGAAGCTTGTTTAGATGACATATTGAAAAATTTTTAATATGGTTAGAGTTTTATATTACTTGTAAATATACTTGTAATATTTTTATCACACTTGAAAAATTCGGTTTTCGTTACAAAAAACAAAACCGAAATGTAGAGATACAATGCAATGCCTTGTACCGCTGCATTACGGAATAAACGTGTAATATATCTGTGTTATATATCAGTGAAATTTTTTTGTTTTTTGAGATTACGAAACACACGAAATAACAAAATATACGAAAAATTTTTTTATCTTTTTTTGTCTATTTCGTATTTCAAAAAATAAGGTGAAAAATAATGTTGTTTAAAAAAGAACTTGAAACCATCGAGACATTTCACTGATATATTATCAAGTTTTAAGCTTCTTCTTTTGCGGCTTCTTTTGCTGCTTTTGCGGCGGCTTTTGCGACAGCGGCGGCACGGCTTGCGCGGTCAGTTGACAAAACTTGTCTTAATAATGCTGAAATATCTTCGTATGGTTTTTCGCTTGGTGAACCGGCGGCGAATTGCATGATTGAACGTTGCGTTCTTTCGGTTAAAGACAACAACATTGACGACACTGTTCCGAAAGAGCCTTCAATTACAATACCGTGTTTACCTGATTCATCTTGTTTTCGAGCGAAAGTACGGCTTGCAACCGCTAGAAATGACACTGCCGAATCAAGACGTTGTAAAGTGAGAAGTCGTCTTACGAATTCTTGCCGAGCGTCGCTGTGATCGTTTAATCGGTTTTCAGTGAGAATGTGTAATCCTGGCGTAAGTCTATCGATCATAACGTTATCACCGCCGTAAACAACGCCTCCGGATATACGGTCAACGCAGAGTATATTACAGCCGTCGTAGCCGTCGGTAATTAATTCGCGGTAGGTTTTATCTAGTGCTTCTTCGGCGTTGGGGCAATTGAGGATTTCTTTACAAAGGATTCCGCGTGAAACCGGATCGTCTGGAATCGTTTTTTTCTGACAATTCACGACTGCGACCAAGAGACCGTATTGATTAACACCTGCCCAAGTTCCGCCTGCTTTTTTATCTATTCCGCAAACCACACGCGGACGGCCCGATTGGATGCGGGGCGGTGTCGCTTGACGGCTAAAACGTTCTTCCCGATTCAACGCAACAAGAAGCGGTGAATCTTTAGACGAATGATATTGAATGGCAATTATTCCCATAATAAATGCAATTTTAAACTAAATCGTGAATCTGAATCACTATACACAAAAATATTTTTAAACTGTTCGCACGTATATATTTGTTTCGTTGATAATTATCGCATGACCAACTGCAATTGGGCGGGAACAGAATAAATTTAAACACAATTCTTAAATATTGTTTGACTGTTTTGGTTTAATTTATTAATGTCAACTTTTATTGTGAAAGCGGGGCATATTATAACACTTTTGTCTAACGATGGGAGTAGGGGTTCAATTTATTACCGAAGAAATTCTAAACGAGGTAACTTCTAAAATAGTTTTTAGAAATTTATTTTTGTAACGAAAAATCAAATTGTCAAGATTGATAGAGTATATATTATTCGGTTGAATCTGTTTCAGTTGTTGTTTCAGATTCATTTGTTTCTATTGGGAGCAATATTATTCTTGAGTAGATATTTGTTGGAATAGATTCTCTATTTGAATCTGTCCAATTGTTCAAAGATTCGCCGAAGGATTGTCTTCGGATTGCTGCAGTTATTTTTATTGCTTTTGGGAAAGTTTGTTTTTCGTCCATATCCCAGTAATCGATCCAATCGCCGGCTGGGTTACTTGAAGTTGCTGCACTTGTATCGAAATATGAAAATTCTATCCATTCAACTTCTGGTGCGATAATTTCGTCGTATTGTTCATAATCTGTTTCTTTACCTTCGTTGACTATATATTGTGTAACTTGGCGGTCAAATTCTCTTCTGAACAATCCGTATTGTACAGCGGTCATGTCAGTCAGACGTCCTAATGAACCAATTAATTGATCCGGTTTATATCGCGGGTCATTTGTGTCGGCGATTATTCCGGTATCTTTACCGAGATAATAATAAACAGTCTTCGCCGAACTTAATCGATCAGTTTGATATTGACTCCCAATCCGCTTCCGGCGTGAGCCGAATAATTCGCCGCGAGGTAAACGTGTTGTGTCAATTTGAATCCAATTTATGTCGCCGTAAATTCCCGGAATTAATCCTTTAATTGATACAGTCGATTCGGTTGATTCGGTTGATTCGGTTGATGTATCTGCCGATTGTTCGGCGTCGGTTGATTCGGTCGAATTAGCAGAATTAGAATCGGCAGTAGCATTACGCGGCGTTGATAAATTAGAAACAGCAGAATCACCCGACGATGTAGAACTCGTACCGAATATTGACAAAAGCAATTCAGCGTCGAATTCGTCCGGCGCAGATTCTTCATCCGATGTAGAAACAACAGCCGATCTAATTTCTTGTGCTATCCGTTCAAGCAATGCGCGTGCAAGTTGAGCTTCCTCTACTTCGGAACGATTTATTACCATCCGGCGAAGATAAATATCAATTGACAATGTAACAAGTCCGAGTATGAATAGCATCAAAACAAGTGCAATCAATATTTCGACGAGAGTGTAACCGTACAGCGATCTTTCAGGTATATGTGATTTTAAAAAAATTTTACTCTTATTTTTTATTGATAAGTTCATAATAATCATGAAAATTAATTGTTGTGAATTTCTAAAAATCTAATGTAAAAATTCAATGTTGTTAATAATCGTGTTTTTATTTCTTACTGACTGTCTTTTTCGTGTCTGGTTTGATTAATCCGTAAAATTTATAACTCCAAAAAATTGAAAAGTAAAAATTTAAACTGTTAATGTAATTTTGTCAAAGAGGGGGATTAAATGAAGGGGGGATTGCAGTAATTAGAATGGATGTTATACTTCGCACCTTGATTTTCTGATATAAGTGTTATTATTGATTTTTTCGATAACATTCGATAACGCTTAATCGGTTATAAACAAGAATTCGGAACGAATTGTGTCTAGTTATTTGTGCGGCGGCTCTAAAATTTGAATGCGGCAATTCAACTTTGACATTAAAAATCGTGTATTTATTAAGTCTGTTTTCTGATATGTAAGCAGGCTGCTCGAACCGAAAATTAAAATGAGAGCAATTTAAATTTATGTTGACAGAATGTATTTTGTCGCAAAAAAAAATTTTTTTATTGTGTGTTTTTTGTTGAAATTGTGTTTTATGACATAAACGAAAATTTAAGTATTACAAATGAAAATATAAGTTTAGGCTGATTTTTTTGTTTGTTTGACATTCTGATTTATACGGCTTTAATTGGCGGTAGAAATTATTCTTTAAAATTTCTATTGACTGAACGGTGACGTTTTGTATAATTTCCGCCCTATTGCGTAATTTCTCGACAGAATCGGGCATATTCGCAGTTCGATTTAAGTCAAGAATTACGCAGCTCGTACTATGAATTTCGACGATTAAAAAGTGTATTCATCAAAACTTGCTTCAACTCTAGTAAGCAGGAAAATATTACCGAAATTTAACATTTGAACAATTGAAATCTTTTCTAATATATATCGAATATGTGATGTATTGTGATGTATATTGTCTGGTTTTAACTGTTGATCTGGTAACTATTGACTATAAATCAATATGTAATATTTCAGTAAATTGATAATTTTGTCGTCGGCAGTTTGGTTAGATTAAACGTTACAGAAAATAAGTTGAGAAATATTAATCGGCAAAATCAAAAAATCGTAATCAAGGTAACTTAAACAGCTCATTGAACTGTTATAATTCTTTTATATTTACAACATGTCAAACAATTATTTAGACAAAAATTAAATTAGATTCGGCATAGAATTTAATAAAAATAAAGAATTACGTTTTTTTTGCCGACAATACAATTTACTGTGTTGAATTTTTTACTATGAAAATTATTTTAATACAGACAGTTCAATAAACTTATACAAATCTTATATAGACGCATATTAAATTTAATAACGTCTTAAAGTATCATTCATTCCGAATTTAAGCTGCTCTCACTTGAAAGTCCAGTTAGAGCGGGCTGAATACTTATCCGCCGGCAAGTTACTAATCGGAAAGTTATTCATCGGAAAGTTATTTATCGGCAAGTATGAATTTATTCCGTTGTGTTATCGAGTCGAATTTCATAATACGATTCATATATTGATAAATTTATTGTAACGATAAATTGAAGCGGGTAAAATTTATTAGTCAAATCAAAATGTAAAATTGTGTGTAAACAGTAAAAAAAATATAGGAGCAAGGTTTCCTGATTTAATTGAACATATTAATAATTGCAATTCGTTGTAAGAGAACGGAACAAACAAATTAAGGTAAAAAAATGCATAATGTTTTTGAAGCAATTTTAGAAACCGGACACGATGAAGATTTTATTCCGGTAGTTACAGAAGATTTTCGACCCACAGATGCACCGGCAGGTTCACCGGCAAAGTTAGAGGTTTTAGCCGAAAGAATAAGAAGAGGTTTACCATTATGGCATCCCGAAGACCGTGTAGATTATACAGGGTTGACAGGTGCAGTTCGTCCGCCGCATGATTAATTATTCTAGTTGAAATAGCGAATTGAAATGGCGAATTATGTTGAATATCAAAATAAGAATAAAAATAAAATAAGAATAAAGTCAAAAAAGTAAAAATCAAAAAGTAAAAATCAAAATCAAATATCGAGTGTCAAGTTAATGTCTGAAGAGTTCTCTTTAAAAAAATAAAAAATAAAATTATCAAGACAATGTTTGTTTATATTATTTTCTATTATGTTACTGTTCATTGAATAATAAGTTTTCATAAATATATTTTGCACGGACACATGTATTGTATTAGGTAATTTCTAAAAACTGATATTAGGAGGAATGCAGACATCTTTGCCTGCATACTTTTTTGTATCAAAAAAAACGCCTAAACACGAAACACACGAAACACACGAAACACACGAAACTACACAAAAAACACGAAAATCATATAAAATCTCTTTTCGTGATTTTCATGATTTTCGTGTTTTTTTTTTGTGTTTCGTGTTTAAAAAATTCTCGTCAAATTTCTTAGAGGTTACTAATTCTTTTTTATCCAATTAAAACCTACTGATAACCATCCGTTTACAGATTTTGCAAAAACAGGTTTTAATTCACCGCTATTTTTCCATCCTTTCCATTTTAGTCCGAAAGGTTTTAACTCTATTCTTTTTGGTGCAGATTCTAAACGTCTCAATACAATAGTTCTAATAGTTTGTTCTCTCGCGGAAATATTTTTTTTCCCTCGCGGCATTGCATCCGGTTTCTCTGTCTGCTCAAGAACTACAACAATATTACCCGATTCTTGGCGTTCCATTTTTATTTTGTAAACTAACGTAATGTCAAGTCCGGGATACCTTGTATTATTCTGAAGAAAACTATTTATTCTAACTACAATCTTTACGATGTCTTCTTCAAACATTATTGCAATAGGAGCTTTACTCGCAAACGTTATTGCGATTGGGTCTTGTTCATGTTTACGCTCGAAAATTTGTTGCAACGACTCCAATTCACTCAACTGCTCACTCAAATTCGATTCCGATTCGTCAAAGATTCTACCTGCCAACGCAAACGCTGCTACATTATTCGGTAAAGATTGATGTAACTGAACATACACATCATAATCATTCTTTCCGAAATTCGGAGCTTCCGTAACACTACACGGTTGAAATGTCGTTCCGACCAAAGCTCTGCCTTTTATTTCACCTTGTAAATTTTTATCTTCCGAACTGATACTAGAAAGATCAAATTCCGGTAATAATCCGAATTGTTTCAACGGACGTCTGAAGCTGTTTTGATATTGTTCATTTGCATCTGCTATTTCTGAATCAACGATTGCATCAATTTGATCATTCAGTCTTGCTTCAGCTCGAGCCGTTGCTTCCGCTAACGAATCTTCACGCTGATTTTCAACTTGTCGTTTTGCAATACATCTAATCAAAGCACCGGCGTTTATACGAACATTATAAATATCTGCTTTCAAGTCAGCTTTTGATTTTGCCGGCAATGCCGAAATTTTATCGGGTGTTAGTAAAACTCTTTTCTTACCCAACAGTACACCTGTTGTTTTCGTATTCAATGTAACAGGCGAATGATATCCTGTAGTTTCTGTTTCCATGTTAGCGTCAATGATTACATCAATTGCTGCTCCGTTATTCCGCGTAACAATCGACGAGGAACTCATGCCTGTCATGCTTCCTGATCCGATAAGTTTCGTTCCTTGTATTGTTTCACTTACGTCGATGTCTCGTGCGAGTTGACGGTTAAAACCATTCGACATGAAATTATTATTAATAGTAAATTGAATATTCGATTTAGATATCTGTTTACGTACCGCAAAAATAACTTGCGAGGCTCGCGAATCAAAAATACTTATATCACTAAACCAAGTAATCAAATCGTTCAAGGCTGCTCCAACTATCGGTGAAGAAGTATTAATATAATTCTGCAACACAGTCTCAAAGCTGTCGCAAACTTTTGAAAGTTGTGAATCATATTTCTTGTCTGAATTTAAAAGAGCGTATATTGTCTGATAGCGTCTTAATTCATTTCTTACGCCGTTAAATTTTTCCCATCGTAATCCTTTCTTGTCGAGATTAAAATTATTCCATGCGTTTCTGATTGTTTCGATATCAGGTAAATTTTTTGTTGAGAGACTAGATTTAAGCGAATCGAGTTCTAATGTCTCTCGCCAAGAATCAGCCGATTCACGATTCGACTCCGATTTGAGAACTTTGATTAGTGTGTTGCATTCTTTCAGTAAGAGTTTCTTGCAACGGCTCAAGTCAGAAGTTTTCGGTTCTATCGGATTCGATTTAAGTTTCGCAATTGCCGCCGCAAGATCAATTTGTTTCACCTGACTGCTGACTTTGATCCTATTATGCCGCCCAAACGATAATTTTGCAGCAAACGTTGCATCTTGCGGAACGATGAGTGCCGCCATGCAAAACGATAATAGAAAAAACAAGGTAGAAACGAAACACAATGGTTTTTTCTTCGTATTTTTCATCGTTAAATATGTGGTTAAGGTTAAATTCATTTTGAAATCGTACATTCGACGCCCTTCGCCGAATCAAAAAAACACGATTCAAAATTAAATTCAAAAAAAATTTGGATTCTTACAGTTGACTATTAGTTGCAATTCGTAAAGTCTATAATCACTATTTGAACAAACAATTAAATTATAATTTTTACAAAATTACAACGAAATTGTTTGACATACAGTTTTAAATTCGTAATTAAAAATTTGTACAATTCCGTAACTGTCTCAAAAGTACAACCGGTAATAACATAGCAACTCACTACGGAAGTAATTTTGACATGTTGAAAAATATCCCGCTGACTATATTACAAATTTTTATAAACAGGGTACTTTACAAGCCCTATTAAATAACATAAACTGTTCCCGTTAAATTTTGCCTAACAGGTAATGATTGCCTAATTAGAAATGTTTAACATTTATTACTCTGACCGAATGCTTTTGTTTAGCAATTTGATATTAAGCCGTCTGATTGTGTTCGGATTAAGGAGGAAGGATAAAGGGATTATTTAACTGTTCTTACTTTATCAAAAATTGTTTATTTGCGATTGCATTTTGTCGGGCAGCCGGCTTTTTTGTTATCGGTAAATCGAATTTTGAAATGCGAACAGTAAAGGACGTGATACGAATTACCAGTGTGCTAAGTACAAAACTACATTGATTAATGGATGGTATTTCTTTTTAAGAAGTGTTGACCCCGCTACGGCAATGGGCAACCTAATCAATTCGCAATTTTCGATAGTCTGTAACCGATTCGTTGTATCGTTTAGCACTTACTTTTACCGTGTTATTCGTTTATATCGATTAGCAGCTAGACAAAGAATTTTGCGAAATAACAAAGTTTCTTACAAACTCAACGGAGGTAAAAAAAATGAACTGTAATACGAACAGTAATGTAAATCGTAACGTTAATCGAGTTGGTAGTGCAAATATTGCGATTGATCGCAATTGCAAAATCAATTTCGCTAAAGCATCCATTGAAATGTGCCAAAAAATATTCTGTAATTTACAGTCTGGTGCATTCATGTTGTTTACAGGTAAAAATTTGTTGACCATTATTTTTTCATTTTGGATTCAACAAATTTTCAACTGTATTAGCCGAACCCAAAAATTAGTGCAACATTATTACATGTTGTATCGATTACGTAAACGGGGGGGGATATGCTGCAAATTTTGGGGTAGGATATTTCAGATAATATCGAAAAAAGCAGATTTAAGAATTAGAGATTTTCAGAAATTTAAGTCGATTTTGTCGATTTTATCGATTGGACTGCTTGGAACAATTTTATTCAGCGGCAATCTCGTTGCTTATGAACGTCTTTGGTTTGACGATTTCGAGGAAGCGAAAAGTGTTGCTCAAGCTTCAAATAAAAATCTGTTAATATATTTTTCAGCAACCGGCAGTAACTATACGCCGATAGTAGAAGCTGGATCAAGGCAGGTTCGTAATCGCGGACAATTGGGATCATTATCGCAGATATGCAACGAATTTGAACGCAATGTGTTTGAAACAGAAGAAGTAATAAACATGATGAATCAATTTGTGGTGTTGAAAATACCTGTTGATAAGAAAATAATTAATGACAACGGCGGAGAAGTTTTGCTTATCGAAACTCCAATGTTTAAAGAAATGGTAGGTCATCCGGGTTTAGCGATAATTGATTTTGAAGATTACGACAAGCCGTTTTATGGTGAACTTATTGGAGTTTTACCTTTTATCAATTTTGCAGCACCGACGCAATTTCATATTGCAACTTTTCTGACGATTCCATCTTGCAAGTTGACACAACGGACATTAACTTATGCCGTGAAAATTCACCCTGATCGTCCACAAAGCGCAGATGGTAATATCGATCCGACTCTATTGATAGAAGCAACAGGACATGCAGAGTATCAAGCTAAAAATCGTATATTAGGGCATCAGAATTTTAGTGCGAGATCGAGCAGAGTGCGTGCAGTTTTAGGTGAAGGAATATCTGAAGTTTGTGCGCAAAGCGGTTTGTACAGCGGACATTTCGAGGCAGCAATTGCATGCGTAAGAGGATGGCGAGGTTCACCTGCTCATTGGAGATGTGTTCGTGCAAAACAAAAATATTATGCTTACGACATGGTAAAAAGTTCAAACGGTGTCTGGTATGCAACGGGATTATTTGTAGGTCCGTAAGAAAAAAAATAATATATCGGCGGATTTTTTGTTTGAAATTAATATTTTAACCTAAAACAAATTTTCCACCGATATATTACACGAATATATTATATATTATACGAATTCGTTTTTTGTTTTTTTGAGATCACAAAACACACGAAAAATTCACGAAAAGCACGAAAAGCACGAAAAGGGGTTGTATATAATTTTCGTGTATTTTGTTATATTTCGTTATTTCGTGTGTTTTGTAATCTCAACAAAACAACAATTCTGCTGATATTACTAATTTTGTAAATGGAATTTTTGGTTACTCTTAACTCTGGTAAATAAGTGTAATGTTACGTGCGGTTCAATGTACTCCCCTTGAACAAATTGCATTCTGGTTTATATTTATTGAAATTTTTTGATTACCTCCGCTTGAATTTTCGTTTAGAACTGTCTGCTTGCAATATCGAAAAATAGATTTACTCTTTTGTATCACTAAAATTCATAATACGATACGCATAAAAGTAGTCTTTGAAATATTCATACTGTAATCAAAAATAAAATTAAATGTTAATCTAAATTACTTTGAGTTTCGTCATCGTAACAGGAATTATTTTTTTCCGCAATTGGTCAAAATGACCAAATTTTTTGACGAAAATGATAAGTATAAATTATTCAGTAACCACTCAAGAATAAATTTTTACAAATTTTTTTCTCGATGGCTGCTTAACTCACAAAAACTTAAAATTGAAAGGAGAAATTGTGGTAAAACTCACACTTAGAGATAAAGAAACAGTTCAAGATGCCGTCCGCCGTTTTCGTAAACTCGTCGAAAGAAGCGGACTAAAAAAAGAAATGAGAAGAAGAGAATACTTCGAAAAACCAAGCGAAGTTAAAAGACGCTCAAAATTAAGAGCTATAAGACGAAATCTGATGATTATAAAAATCGCACAAAATCCAAGATTAGCCGCTATGTAAATAAAATTTCTGTAGTGAGCCTCTATCTAATAATTAACTCAAGAAAATGTATTCAACATAATTAAAAATGCAGTTTTGCTTTTTAATAAAAAATAACCTTTCACAATTGTACACCAATACAAAAAGATTAAGATTTTAAAAACATGAGATCAGGAGATTAAATATGCAGATATTTTCAAACATAACTAGACCAGCTGAAATCGCTCATCCGCACGACTTACTAACACGGCAC
>JAITKS010000010.1 GCA_031278315.1 Planctomycetaceae bacterium
AGGGAACTTCTAAAAACCTAATGTAAAAATTTATTGTTAGAAGGAACGCGGTCGTCTCGACCGCATTTTTAGGCGTTTTTTGTAAAAAAACAGTGCAGGCGAGACGCCTGCGTTCCTCCTAATATTAGTTTTTAGAAGTTACCGTATGATTATAATACGGAATTTTCATTAACCGTTTGAGTTTTCTACATTTTGTTCATTTTTCACGTTTGGCGAGATGTTTCACCATACTATAAAGTGTTTCAAGTGCAAGGTTATCGTTTTGCGCAAGATTATTGTTTCGGATGATGTTATCGTTTCGGAAAAATTCAAGCGAATGTTCCGCAAGTTTGAGAGTCTGTTCGGCTTCACGCCTTGCTCCGTCAACACCAAGAAATCGCGGATAAGACCATTTATCATTCTCCGTATCTTTACGAAGCCGTTTGCCAACAGTTTGCTCATTACCGAGAACATCCAATAAATCATCCGTAATTTGAAACGCTAAACCAAAATGGGTTCCAAATTCATTGAGAGCAATCTGTTGCTCTTCCGATGCTCCGGCAACAAAACTACCCAACCGAAGTGATGTTCGAATCAAAGCACCGGTTTTGCGGCGGTGAATATGTTCGATAATCTGAATATTGCCGGATTCAGGAAAGTCGTTACGATAAATATCGTCCATCTGACCGCCGACCAACTGACACGGACCTGCCGCAACCGCCAATTCCTTACAACATCGCCCCGCAAGTTCCAACGGTGTCAAGTTACCAAGCATCTCAAACGCCAACGCAAGCAGCGCATCTCCGGCAAGAATTGCCGTTGATTCATCGAATTTTTTATGACATGTCGGTAAACCGCGGCGCAGATCATCGTTGTCCATTGCCGGTAAATCGTCATGAATCAACGAATACGCATGAATCATTTCAACAGCACACGCTGCCGAAATTGCTTTTTGCGAATTACCGCCGCAAAGTTCGCAAGCGGTGAGTACCAGAATTGGTCGAAGCCGTTTACCGGAAGCAAGAAGACTGTACCGAATTGCCTCACGAAGCCGAACCGGACAATTTACGTCGAATTGCGTTGCCTCATCAAGTGCAGTATTGATAAACCCGCGTAAATCGTCTATGTATCGAGACACCATAAGACTTATTTTCTCGTTCAAATCCCGAATCTCACATTTGTTATATTAATTATAATTAGGTAACTTCTAAAAACTAATATTAGGATGAAACACAAGCGTCTCACCAACACTGTTTTTATACAAAAAACGCCTAAATATGCGGTTCGATCGCGTTCCTTCTAACAATAAATTTTACATTAGGTTTTTAGAAAATCACATTATGTATTGTTTGTATCTATTTCCATATCGTCTTTTTGGAACGGATATAAATCTGCATATAACGAATATAAAACAGGTACGAAATACAAGACCAAAATCAACGTAAACATTACTCCGCCTGCAATGCTCAACGCCATCGGTATAATCATTTGAGCCTGAAACGATGTTTCCATCACTACCGGCAACAAACCTCCGATAGTTGTAACGGACGTTAAAAAAATTGGTCGAAATCTGCGTTGTCCAACAGAAACTAACGTTTCCGTCAGCGGCTCACTATCACGGATTTTTCGATTTATGAAATCTATCATTACAATTGAATCATTTACAATAATTCCACTCAATGCAACTAATCCAAATAAACTAAACAGCGTCATCGGCGAACCATAAATAGTATGTGCGATCACCGATCCTATTAAACCAAACGGAATGATCGCCATAATAATAAACGGCTGCATGTACGAGCGAAACTGAATCGTTAGAATCATAAACATCGCACACATTGCAATACTGAACCCGATAATCATACTTTCTCTCGCTTGTGAGAGGTCTTCTTGTCGTCCGTCCCATATAATTGAAATTCCTGGATACTTCTCTTTCAATTTCGGAAAAAACTCGCGTTCTAGTTCCGCAACGATCTGCTGCGTATTTGCGCGGGAATCATCGACATCTGCCGA
This sequence comes from Planctomycetaceae bacterium, assembly GCA_031278315.1. Taxonomy (GTDB): domain Bacteria; phylum Planctomycetota; class Planctomycetia; order Pirellulales; family Thermoguttaceae; genus WRKP01. Next base: position 1,993 of record JAITKS010000010.1, read on the forward strand.
TACTTCTATCGCCCGCTGCTGATTTATTCTCTTTATTGCGGTATAACCTCTTTCGATTTCTATATCAGCTAATTCAGTAATAGGAAATTCACCGTTTGCTGTTCTAATTCTAATTTCATTAAAATTTCCGATAGAACGTCTGTCTTCCCGCGGATAACATACCATTACTTTTACTTCATGCCTTCCTCTTTGCAAACGTTGTACTTCTGCGCCGTAATACGTTGCTCGAATAACTTTCGCTAAATCGTCGGGATGAATTCCCATTGCCATTGCATTCTTTTTTATTTTCAGCCGAAATTCATATTTTCCCGGCATATCACCGTCGTTAATATCTTGAGTTCCTTTTATTGTTGCTAAATATTCTTTAGTTTCTTCGACTGCTTTTTCTAGTTTGTCAGCGTCTTCAACCCGCATTATTAGATCGAATGCGATATCTCCGCCGGGAGGTCCAAACATTTGTGATTCGAAAGTCAATTTGTCTGCACCTGGAACAGCACCAGTTACTTCACGCCATCGATTCACAATTTCAATACTTGTTACTTTACGTTTGTTACCGTCTAACAACTCTATTTCTACTCCGCCCTGATGTCCATTTCCTCCTCCGCCCGATATACCTGCAATATTTGCGCCTCGAGCATTAAGCGACGTTCCAACAGTACGAATTGAATTTATCGCTACAGGTATTCCTGCGTTTTCATACTCCTTTGCAACTTTCCAAAACGATTGCTCAATATGACGAGTCCACTGATCCGTAACTTCTTCGGGAGTCCCATTAGGAAATACTAAAGTTGCATTAATCGTATTACCATCCATATCAGGAAAAATAACAAACGGAGTTCGACCCGTAAAAATCAACGCTAACGTAATCGATAACGCACAAATACAACCAACAATAAATGTCAGACGATTACGTAACACAACTACAACAGATTTCGCATAAATATTCTTAACAGCAAATTCCATACCTGTATTAGCAATTAAACTCACCCCCCGCAACGGAATCAATAGCCACGAAAAAATATACAAATATCCCGCAACCATTTTAAGAAATAAATTTTCACGATGAGCTAAATGACACGGTAACACCATCATACACTCACAAATAGACGACACTAACATCGTTATCATAACAACAGGAATCAATAACACGATCTTACCCATCATTCCTGAAACAAATAAAAGCGGAATAAACGCAATCACCGTCGTCAACACGGATGCAAATACAGACGGAAAAACTTCTACCGTTCCATCAATTGCTGCCGTCAAAAAATTCTTGCCTCGTTTACGATGTGCATAAATATTCTCACCGACAACAATCGAATCATCGACAACAATTCCGAGTCCCATAATGACGCCGAATGTTGAAATCATATTTAATGTCAAATCAGTTGCGAACAGCCAAAGTCCAGTTGTACAAATTGAAAAAGGAATCCCTAAAGCAACCCAAAAAGCTAATTTAATTTCAAGAAATAAAGCTAACAAGATAAAAACAATTATCAATCCTTGAATACCATTTTTCGCTAATAAATTCAGCCGCTCTCTAATTTCTACTGATCTATCACCCCAATAAACTAACGAAAAACCTTGCGGTAAACCTCCGGGTTGATTTTTCTCCCTGATGAATTCATGCACTTGATCAACCATAGCCAACAAGTCTTCATTAGTATTACGTAAAACGGCAAGCTTAATAACAGGACGTCCGGAAATAGATTTATAATCGGTAGGAATCCCCGTTTCCGGCGGAATATAAATTGTAGCCAAAGAAGGACCATCAACAAATTCATCACGAATATACGCAACATCCTCCAGCGGAATAACAACGCCCTTTCTCGAAGTTATAAACGGTAACTTTCCAATTCCATAACCGTCGTATCGTCTGTTATCAGTACGAACATTTATTTCTTGCGACGGAGCACGAATCACACCGCCCGGAGTTTGAATATTCTCCGCACGAATAATCGACGCCGCTTGATCAAGAGTTAAATGATAAGACCGAAGTACACTTTCCGGTATCTCAATGTCGATTTGATAGTCTTTCGTTCCGGCAAGATTTACCATAGAAATTAACGATTTGTTTAATAACTCGTCACGCAAATTTTCTGCAACTTGACGCAGCTGAAGTGCAGCGTCGACGGAATAATCAAGCGGTCCGATCAGTCCGATAGAAATAATTATTTCTTGAAATTCCGCACGCTGGACAACAGGCGGCTCTGCTAAATCGGGGAATTGTATTCGTACACGGTCAACGGCATTTTTCACGTTGTCCAAAACACGATCAGGATTTTTCTCATCGCTGCGTAACTCGATCATAACAGAAGCTGAACCCTCAGACGCCGTTGAATAAATTTTGTTAATACCGCTAATCGATTGAATCGCTTCCTCAATTTTTTGACAAATTCCATTCTCGACTTCCTCCGGTGTCGCCCCAGGATACGGAACTGTAACGGTAATCATATCTATATCAATATTGGGAAATGTCTCTCGCTGCAATATCAAACCACTGAAAAAACCAAATACAATTACTGCTAACATGAGAATATTCATCGCAGGAGAATTAAAAACAAACAGCTTGATAATTCGACGTAACATATAATAAAATTCAATTAAAAAATAAAGTAAAGTAAAGTAAAATAATTATCGATTACAATTTGTCGTTATTGTAACCGTTTACACAAAAAGTTATCAACTTAGATAATATATCCAGAGGAATATTTGTCAACTGCCCTCACCTTAATTTTCAGTTCGACCCGCTTGCCGCTTACCGTTTGCCTAATGTTTGTCTAATGTTTGTTTAATGCTTGTCTAATGTTTGTCTAAAAGCAGTTTAAAATATTCCTCTGAATAGTTACAAGTTTAACTATGGAGCAAGTTCTATTTCGTCCTCATCTGCATCTGCGTTGTTATCGATGTCATTGTTATCAGTAAGACGAATGAGAATCTTTTGCTCCGTCTTCGATTCGTCTGAATGAATTAAAATCGGTAAAGTGTCTTGTGTTAAATTCCACAATCCGCATTCCCAAACGATCTTATTGTCATCCGTGAATCTCAAAGCAACACGTTGAGTTTTAGGATCAATTGCTCCGATCATTTGCCTGATTTTATTATTTTTCTCATCGACAAAATTACCTCGTATTTGTCCCATTTTATTTGTTGCGAGTTGTAAAATTTCGTGTGTTGTCTTTTGTGAATTTGCGTCATTAACATTCAAATTTACATTCTCGATGCTATTTTCATCTTCTATATCAAGAAAAGTGAATGTTCCCATCGGCAGCCATCCGTCGTCAGCTTGAACGTTTTGCTGATTAGCTTGAGCTTGAGCTTGAGCCGCTTGCTCAATTTGAACTATTTCGGGTTGAGCTTGTTCGACTTGAGCTTGCTCGACTTGAGCTTGTTCGGGTTGAGCTGCTTCGACTTGAGCTTGTTCGGGTTGCTGTTGATTTATTACGATAATTTGCGGAGTGTTTTCAGCTCTTACTAAAGCGTCAGCGGTTCTTGCCAACATTAAAGCCTGCCGATAATATTCCGCCGAGCTTACGTATGGAACACCGTTTACATAAACCATATCTCCGGTATAAACAACATTCGTTCCATAATAATACGGATAATAACTGTAAGTATTCCACATTCTATTGAACGTAACACCGGCAAAAAAAACGGTGTCGAACCAATCGTAAAAATCTCTCCAGTGCGGCCGCTGCCACCATCGGCGATTAGGAACCGAAACCGGCCGCCAAGAACCAGGATGACGCCGATACCAATCGTTTGTCCAATAATCGTTGTATCCGTGAAAATTTTTACGCACGTTTTTAACTGCCGCCTGCGGCGGATGCCGATATTGCGGATGCGAAGTTCGAGATCGATTCGATTTGTTTATTGCTTTCGCAACTTCTTCGGCACGATTGGGCTGTTTTATGTGTCGTCCGCCGACACGATTCGGAGACGGCGCAATGATCAAGTTATTATTGTTACGATTATTCACGGCAGCGTTTGAAGCCGACTTTCGAGAAGATGACTTGGAACGGCGCAATAAATCTGAAACACGGTTGGCTTGTGTGTTGCCGCTCTTTGCCGACTTTACATCGGTATTTGCTTTTGATGCAGTAGCTGCCGGAGTTGAATTAATTGACGTAACAGAATTTTTTGTTACGTTGGTTGAAATTGGCGGCGATTTCGTTCTAGTTTCTACTTTACCTGAGGCAGTTATAGTTTGATTACTTCGGCGAAATGTTGGTAATTTCGGGTCAGTTTTTGGTGCCGGTTTCGTTGTTGAGTTTTTACTTTTGCTTGAGTAAGCTGTTGTTTTAGGTTCACTCGTTGACTTTGTTACATCGGCTGACTTTGTTACATCAGTTAATTTTGAATAACTACTTGACGAAGGTTGTATTTCGGAATTCGATTTTTTTGTAGTTAGCGGTTTGGAAAATGGTCTTGATTGTGATTTAGATTCAGTTGTAACGATTGGTTTTGTCGAGATAGTTCTGCGGGAGTTTTCAATGTTAGTAGATTCACGTTTTATTTGCGGAATCGGACGTGAAGGAATCTGGCGTGACGAAGTTTGTCGTGAAGGAGTCTGTCGTGAAGGAGTCTGTCGATTCGGCATTATACGCTGCGGCGAAGTCTGAGACGGTTGACGAAAAATTCGTGAAGGCTGATTAGTAGGTGTTTGTTTATTTTTGTCTTTTCTGTTTTGTGCTGAAACAGTAGTTACAAAACATAGACAAATTATTGAAACAAAAATTGTCCAAGAAATTTTAAGTATTCTTTTGTGAAAATTATTGTTTGTCATGATTATTCTCCTTTTTGTAATTGGTTGGTGATATTACATTATTTTTTTGATAATACTAAACTAACGAAATAACATATTAAGCGAAAAAAATTAAATTACTCTCGTTTGAATTTCGGAACGAATTGCTTACTTAATCTATGGAAAGCAGACTTTTTAATGAATAGCCTTTGTATTGTCGAAATTCATTATGATATGTATTTATATTTTTTTGTCTATTTGTTTTTTTTCGTGAGTTTTGTATTTCAAAAAAGGTAAAATATCAGTGAAAATTTTTTAATGAAAGTAGTTTACAATCCTACAATCGTAATAGTTTTGTCGTTTATTTTTTTCTTTTTTGTGTAAATTTTATCATCCCAATCTATTGTTTTTCGTTTGTCGAAAACGGCGAGCCATCCTTCTTTGCAATTATGAATGTCCATATAACGGGCGATCTGTTTAAGACCTTTTTCGACATATTTTTCACTACGGCGAATCTTGAGTTCTATCGGATATTTTTTGTCGTTATACTCTAACAAAAGATCGAGCCGTCCCGAACCTGCCGCCATCTCGCGAGAAACTTGTCCGCCGCCATTAATAACTCGTTGTAAGAATGCCATCAAAATCAAATGCGGTGCCGCCTCTGTATAAGCGCAACGTTTAAT
>JAITKS010000084.1 GCA_031278315.1 Planctomycetaceae bacterium
ATCGAAACCGTTACCTCATGGTTTATCGGAAATTATCTGTGTATCGGTTCCATTATCTGTTCGTGTTTTCCCTCCTAAACGTACAAGGAAAACGACAATTTTTGTAACTTCTGGTTTAAGTGAATATCCTCTTATTGTTCCTCAAGACAAGTTAAAATATAAATTCATCGAGTACATTCTTGAATTACCGGGTCTTTGGGAAGTTACACCTAAAGCACTTGAAGAAGAGCGTAATCTTTTGCCTATTACCTGGATTAAAGAAATTGGTCGTTATCCGCACGAAAATCAAACCTATTACGACATTGAAACCAAAGTGACATCAAAACAAATTCCATTATTAAAAACGCAAGATGGAATTGATAATATTGCTGAAATCAAATACGATTCCGGTTTAGATTTTATTGTTCCTCAAGACGGACGTACCATTGTTTTTTACCGTATATCCTTACCAAACTGGCCTGAAATAAATGAACATGACAATAAAAACAAAAATAAAAACAAAAAATTAAAATGACTAATAATTACCAGTACAATAATTAAATTTAGAAAGACTTTCAAAAAAAATGTAACAAACGAAAAAACTAAATAGACAAAAAAATATGAAATAAAAAATTTCGTTTATTTTGTTATTTCGTATGTTTCGTAATCTTAAAAAAATCAAAACTAACAATTAAGGAGAAATTTATGAAAAAATTTTATAGATGGTCAGCTTCTGAACGTTATCGAATGTTTGAGGAACCTGCTAGAAACATTGACGATTTGATAGGTAAAACAAAACGCAATGGTTTATCATTAAGACCTATTTTTGAGGAATTCTCATTTCGGTTTGAGGAAAAGAAAAAGCCGATTTCTGATTTTCCTTATTTTACCTATAACATTCCAGTAATCAGCGAAAATGCTTTACAGATTATTAGGGGAATAATTGAATCGTATGTTGAAATAACACCAATTAGAATTGTCGATTCGCCCCTGAAATTTTTTGCGCTGACCGCAATGCCGATCTATGATGTTGAGGAAGCTCGTACCGATTTTTTAGGCGATCCAAAAGATAAGTTGTTTTTACCTATTCTTATGCACGCATTTCCAAATGATATTTTACCAGAATCCCCTGTTTTCAGGACAAAACTCATCTATGATCTGTCTTGTTTTTATGTTTCTGATGAATTGAAATCCATAGTCGAATCACATCAACAATTAAAAGGATTAGAATTTGATCTTGAAATAAAATACCGCACGGGAGAGTATGAAAAAAGTCCACTCAAAAAATATACGCTTTTGCAACCTGTCTCCAATAATGAATCATCAAAAGAACAGTATTCTCCATTGACAGATCCGAAAAATGCACAAAAATTGAATCAATTTAATTATTATCCGAAACAAAATTTTGGTATCCCTGTAACTGATGTAATGTTGGAAGAACTAGAAAAACATTTTCCGTATCCGTTACCGAATGATTATAAGGATTATCTGAAAATATGTAATGGAGGTATTATGGAATTGGATACTGATAAAGAATCTCTTTATTTTAACGTACAAGGAGCACCTGATTGGTTTGGAGATGAGGGATATTTATGGATTTTACACAGTATTAATAGTGAGGAACCAGGTTTTGATCTTTTGGAAAATTGGACAACAAGCAAAGGAATTATGCCGCCTCATTTTTTACCTATTGGCGGAGATGGAGGAGGCGATCTTGTTTGTCTTTCACTTGGTTCTGAAGATTATGGATACATTTATTGCTGGAATCACGAAGAAGAACCTTATGAAACTGATTATTCTCAAAGCTATTTTGTTGCAAAATCTTTCAGTGAATTTATGAACTCTTTGACTTTGAAATAATAGTAATTTATACGCAGATTACTTGCTCACAGATTTTGAAACGGATTAAATTTATTTGCACAATAATTAGATTTGAAATGAATTTTAGAGACAATCACTAGAAAAGAAGTAAATTAGTAATATATCAGTGAAATTTTTTCAGAAGTTTCAAATTCATTTTTAACTAACCTTATTTTGTTTTATTTACCACAGAGAACACAGAGAACACAGAGAAATATGATTTTGTAATTTTAGATTTTTATTTTTAAACACGAAACACACGAAAAATCACGAAATACACGAAATACACGAAAAGGAGTTGTATATGAATTTCGTGTATTTCGTGTTTAAAATTTTCGTAAAAATTCCCAAAGGTTTTAAGTTTATTTTACAGAAACGGCGGAGTTGCAATCATTTGATGAGATCAATATTTTATTTACGTTTTGCGGATTGAGCAGCGCATTTATTGCTGCGGCGATAACGTTCAAAAAACGAAGATGTAATAATTTAATACCTAGAAAAATGTCTTTAATTTCCGAAATGTCAAAAAATAACGGCGGCTTACTTTTCGAGATCGACGAAACTGAACAAACGTTACAAACATTTTCGTTACGAAAATGGATATTGTTACCGTTATTAATTATTGTAACGATAATCTGCGGCTACTTCGCATTGCCGACAACCAAAATTGCAGCGGTTTCAAAATCTGTTGAGCAAGTCAAAGACGGTTACGTAACAAAAAATATTGAAGACATTAAAGCCGGTGATATATTTCTTGGCGCAAACGGCGAACTTTCAACACTTGCTTTTACAGAACGAGTAGAATTTCCCGAAGGAATAACGGTTTATAATTTCACCGTTGCAGACAATCACAATTACTTTGTAATTGCCAATGTCGAAGCATGCGACGACGGTGTAAGTGTAGTTTTAGTACATAATGCGAATATGATCTTGTTGGTCACCATACAATACCGAAACAAATACAAAAATCGCTTCCAAAGAAAATTGCAACCAACCCTAAAATTAAGGGTGTCAAGGGAACTCCCAATATTAAATACATTCAAGAATGGTTACATAAAGCAATTCATACCGGTGGTAGAGGAGGTGTCTATAATAGTAGGTTTTTTATTGAGATTAAGAATATCCAAAGAGAGACCGGGAAAACTATTACAGTGAAAGAGGTTCTTTCGATTAGGGATATGTTAGTAAAGGAGTTTGGATTATGAAAATATATGATATTGGAACAATTGGCGGTTATATGAATGATTCATTTGCTATGTGTGATTATACGCTTTATGAAATTTCCCATCAAATGAATACATATTCATGGTGGAAGTGGGGATCTTGTTGTCCTAATTGTGACTCGGTTGTAGATGTTGAAGTGGTACCTTTACAACTGACTTGGTATGAAGGCAGTGATTTGATTGGTGATTTTGCTGGCGCAGGAAAAGACTGTACATTGAACCTTTTAGTACAATCAAAAGTCATTGATTTTTTTGAACGTAATAATTATTTCGCATGTTATCAGGATGTATTTTTCCATCCTTACCCTTTTCGGAAAAAAAGGTCAAAATATCCAATCGTTTCCTGGCCTTATTCAGGTCCTGATTTTAAAGTGGTTTATCCGAAATTTGGAGTCAACATGAATCTTGAGAAATCTGGAATCAAATATGAATTCTATTGTTCTGTCTGCGGACAGAAGACTTATGACGAAAATTATAAACTAGATTTTAGAAAAAAAATGATAGTTGTTGATGAAGAAGACTGGAATGGATTAAAGATGTTTACGATATTTGATATAGGTTCTCCTATAAATCCGGCAAATGGAATTTTTCTTTCCGAAGAAGGATACGATCTTTTGAAAAAACAAGGATTCACAAATTGGCACTGTAGTGAAGTCGGACGTATCGAAAAAGCAGGTCATGGTAAGATGTTACCGTATCGTGAGAAAGCTAGCTACGAATTTTGGAAACCGGAAGAATATGTTGAACCGCTAAAAATTGAAACACCTAAAAAGAAAAAGAAAAAGAAATAACACTAAACAGCTCCAAAAATGATGCGAATTATTGTTTCAATAATGTCTCAAAATAGAGACGACAGATTCTCATCCGTTTTGGGTCGTAACAGATCATCCTGATTTATCCCGAACTGCGCGAGATATTGTTGAAGACAATGGCTCGATATTACATCACGAAAACATTGCGTCATCGGAAAAAGGCTATTATGTCGAAGCAAAAGACTTAAA
>JAITKS010000243.1 GCA_031278315.1 Planctomycetaceae bacterium
GAAAATGACGAAAACGTTAATATCTCAAACTACAAAACCGGATTTACTCTGGTTGAACTTCTAGTTGTAATTGCGATCATCGGTGTCTTGATTGCATTACTCTTACCAGCCGTCCAAGCTGCACGCGAAGCAGCAAGACGAATACAATGCTCAAGCAATCAAAGGCAATGGCTGATTGCGTTACACAATTACCACGACGTTAATCAATCTCTTCCGCCTCATGGAATCAGAGATGTAACATCCGGCGGCGACGGCGGTCCCGGTGCATTGCCAAGAGTATTACCGTTTATTGAACAAGTTGCTTTATCACAAAGTTTTGACTATTCAGTAGGCGTTTTTGGTGGTGGGAGCGGTGTGAGTTCGTATTACCAATCTCTTGCAAATATCAAGTTGAAAATCTTAACTTGTCCAAGCGATAATAGATTTGGCGGAGAGAGAAATTTGCACAATACGATGGTTGTCGGCGGTAGTTATTGCGTTTGCCGCGGCTCTGGTGTTGGAACAGCAGGACGAATGGATACGGCAACTACAATTTATAGCGACGGAATATTTCGATGGGGACATCAATTGGCTTTGGAGCATATAGCCGACGGAACAAGTAATACTCTAGCACTTTCAGAGGGATTGTATGCACTCGGAACGACAGGACTTTCGTCTGCAACCGGCAGCGCAAGATATCCGATTTATCAGAGAACATTCATTTCGGGAACGGCTGCAGACCTCACAGATGATATGGACGTTCCGGCTTTTTGTGCAGCTAATAATTCTGGACGCGGTGAACATTGTACTTTTTGGTTACCATCTCGACAAACTTACATGACTTTCAACACATATCTTGCTCCTAATCAACAAAACGCATCTGATATTTGGAATCAAAGTGAATCTGGTACAAATGGACATACACATTTGTTTATTGCAGCGCGTAGCGGTCATCCTTCAGGTGTTGTTACGTGTAATGCAGATGCCAGTGTTCAATTCATAAACAACAACGTAAATCGCCGCGTTTGGGCAAATCTCGGAACAACCGATATTGAAATCACAACTGCACCAGGTCCGTGAATAATTGATTTAATCCCGTGCATGATAAATTTATTGAGAATCACGAAACACACGAAACTACACAAAAAATTGAAAAACAATTATTACACTGATATATTACCAATTACACTTTAAAATTCGTTTTTTAGTAATATATCAGTGGAATATTTTTTTTATTAACCACAGAGAACACAGAGAAATCAGAGAAATCAGATTTTGTAATTTTAGATTTTCAATTTAAGTGAATTACTAAAAAATATTTTAGCTGAGAACGCAGGCGTCCCGCCTGCATCTTTTTTGTACAAAAAACGCCTAAAGATGCGGTCGAGACGACCGCGTTCCCGCAAAAAAATAAATTATTCCACTGATATATTACGTCTTTTTTAATAATTTTTGAATTGCATCTAAAGCAGATTTATGCTGCTCTTTTAACTCTGCTAATGATTGATACTCTTTATCCACAACTTGCTGCGGCGCTTTTTTGATAAAATCACTCGATAACTTTGATTCTTTCACCTTTATAAATCCCTCAAGTCTTATTGCTTCCTTCTCTAACTTGGCTGCCTCAGCAGCTGCGTCTATTACACCAGATAAATCAACATAAATGTCCATCCCCGTAAGCGGAATAGTTGCCGAAAATTCCGTCGGCACCGCTAATTCCCCCCACGACACTACCCTCGCCCTAGACATCGATAAAAAATACTTTTCCATCGGCTTAAGAAGCTCCGCCGTCTCATTATTACATTTCACCGAAAACGAAATTTCTTCCCTCTGCGGAATATTACGACTCGCCCGCACATCCCGAATCGCCCGCAATAACTCTTGAAAAATTTTAAATTGCTCTTCAACACCTAAATCAATCACCGAATTGTCCGACATTGCCCACCCCGTAATCGAAACACTCACTTCTAAACTTGAATCTATAACCCGAAGCCTCTGCCATATCTCCTCCGTAACAAACGGAACAAACGGATGCAATAACGCCGTCAACCTGCATAATACATAAACCAATATCGATTCCGCAACTAAACGACGCCCCGAATCTAATAATCTCGTCTTGACCATCTCAACATAAAACGAACAAAATTCGTCCCACGCAAAATCATACAACAAACGTACCGCATCAGCATAATGATACGTTTCAATCATTTGCGTTACACTCCGCGTTACCGTCGATAAACGGCTTAAAATCCATCTGTCCTCAAGTAATTGACTACTAAGACTCTTATTTATCGTTACAGAATCTAATTTTCTATCACCCAGACTCAATAATACAAATCTTGCTGCATTCCATAATTTGTTACAAAAATTCCGCGCTACTTCAAACCGCTCGTTGATCATCATTCCTTCAGGCAAACTTTTATCTTCGGCGTTTTCCGCCCATTGCGTGCGAAAATATTTCTTACACTTCGGACATTGAATTTTCGGTAAAACTCGATTTTTCTTTGTCTGCTCAACAACATTATTACACTCCGGACACTCAAAATCTAACATCAATCTAATGTCCTGATTTTCAGTCGTTAAAAATGCTAACCCGAATCGTAACGCATCCGCTCCATATTTAGCAATCACAGAAATCGGATCAACACCATTGCCTTTCGTCTTTGACATTCCCTCGCCGTATTTATCCAAAATTTTCGGATGAATATAAACTTCATGAAAAGGTTTTTTACCTGTGTTAAATTTACCGGCTAGAACCATTCTTGCGACCCATAAAGTCAGAATATCCCTGTTCGTAATCAATACACCAGTCGGATAATAATAGTCGAGGTCATCACTTGTATCGGGCCAGCCAAGAGTAGAATGAGTCCACAACGCACTTGAAAACCACGTATCAAGTACATCTTCTTCTTGCACAAGCTCGTAACCTTCGACAGAATCTTTCGGCAAGTCTTCCTCAAGACTGCAAATTCGCCACGTTTTATTTTCGTCATCAAATGTCCATGAAATATCGTTACGATTATTAAACGCTTTTTCAATTTCACTCTTCGTTGCATTTTTGCAATACCAGATAGGAATCCGATGTCCCCACCAAAGTTGTCGTCCAATAGGCCAATCGCGTTTTTCACTCAACCAATCGATATAACCTTTCGTGTAACGCTCTGGACAAATTTTTACTTCACCATTTTTAACAGTGTCGATTGCAGATTGTGCTAGCGACTCCATTTTGACAAACCATTGATCATTCAGAAACGGCTCAATCGGCGTCTTCGACCGATCACTATGAGCCAACTCAATCACCCGCTCTTCTACTGAATGCAACAGACCGTGTTTTTCTAAATCAGCAACAACTTTCTCACGAGCAACTTTGATTTTCAATCCTTTATAAATTCCAGCTTCCGAATTAAGTGTGCCGTCTTTATTCAAAATATTTATCATTGGCAACTCATTACGTTTTCCGACTTCATAATCATTCGGATCATGTGCTGGAGTGATTTTGACACAACCTGTTCCTTTCTCTGGTTTTGCCCACGTATCGAGTATCAGCGGAATAGTCCTGCCGGTGAGCGGTAACTTTATCCGGCAGCCGTTTTTTGCCATCTGTACAAGCTTTTTAAGATTGTCAAGCAGACCCGACGATTTGCGAAATTCAATATCATCGAGTTCTTTTTGCAATTCCGATTTATCTTTTTCTGCCGCAGATTCAATTCGCTTTTTTAACTCATTGATCACTTTGTCCAATGCCGATTCAGGATCAGGATGAATAGCGACAGCAGTGTCACCTAGCATCGTTTCAGGACGCGTTGTTGCGACTATTACAAATTCAGGCTCGTCAGGATTAGGCGCAGCAACCGGATATTTAATGTACCAAAAATTCCCTTCTACCGTCTCGTGAAAAATTTCATCATCGCTGACCGCAGTTTGAAGATGCGTGTCCCAGTTGACAAGACGCTTACCGCGATAAATTAATTGTTGCTCAAAAAGACGAAAGAAAAAATATCGTACAGATTTTGCACAAATTGTATCTAAAGTAAATCGAGTTCGGCTCCAATCGCACGAACAACCTATTCCCTTGATCTGCTCGATTATACGAGCTTGATATTTTTCTTTCCAATTCCAAATTCGTTCAACGAGAGCCTCGCGTCCGATATCGTGTCTTGTTAATTTTTCTTCCTCGAATAATCGTCTTTCGACAACCGCTTGAGTTGCAATTCCAGCGTGATCTACTCCCGGAATCCAAAGCGTATCATAACCTTGCATTCGTTTCATGCGGACTATAATATCTTGAAGCGTATTGTTAAGAGCATGACCCATGTGCAGCGCACCGGTAACATTCGGCGGCGGAATCACTACACAAAATGCACCTTTAGAACCGCGATGCCGTGAGTTCTTTTCAACATAAAATAATTTCAAGTCGTCCCAATACTTACTCCATCGCAATTGAGCTGCCGACGGATCATATTGCTTAGGTAATTCAAGATTGCTATCAATATTATTCGTTACAAAAATGTTGTTCATTTTCTTTTATAGGTTAATTTTTTTTGTCAGTTAGACTGTAAGTTCAATAGTTATATTCTTTGTATTTTAAAATTAGATTTTTAGTAATATATACTTTTCACACTTTAAATTTCGGTATTCGTTTTAAACTAAAATCGCCCTGAAAGGGCAACAGGATTATAACCCGCCCCACTCGGGGCGGGTAAAATCCCCCGCCAAACTGAAG
>JAITKS010000150.1 GCA_031278315.1 Planctomycetaceae bacterium
GCGGAACAGCATGAAACAACTCCTCTTCGCAAGTTATATAGACATTGTGCAAATAAATCGAATACGGACAAAATATAAAATCATTTAACGTCGATATAGCAATATAATCGTACATTTTACTTTTTCTTTTCAAGATTTTTTGACTTCCTTAAACTTAATGCTTTTAAAGCTATATGGTATGCACCATTATCATCGCCATTGGTAATATAATGTCTATTTTCATTATCTGTTTCATATTCTCCAGATACTGCATTGCAAGAATTACAAATCAGAACATTATCTTTCCTTGTGGTGTTCGTTTTATCACAAATAGGACATTTTTTAGAAGTATATTTCGGATCAACAAACCGCACAATTCCAAAGGGATAGTTCACATATTTATCATTATCTGTTTTTTTATCTCTGCGAACAATTTTTTCGTAATTATCTACGCTACGAAATGTCGGAACTAAATGTAAAATGTCTCCTTCACTATTTCGCTGGATACGAAACAATTTTCTTAGTAATTGTATTTCAAAATAGTGATAAGTTCCCAATCCTGCTAATACTAAATTTTCTTGATCTTTGAAATCTACAGTATTGTCTTTATTGGTACTTTGTAAAATATTATTTGTTAATCTATCCCTTTGTAGTCTAAATGCACGAGTCAAATCTTCTAACGAAATATAAACGTTATATTTATATTTTTCTAGTAGATAAGCAATTACACCTATCATATTAGCAACAGCACCGGTTTTAAAATCATCTACGGCATCTAATTCACAAAGTGTACACAATTCTTTTTTAGATTTATCGCTATCATTCTTTGATAATTCACCAAATTGTATAAGCATATCTTTTATTTTTTCTGTAGGTAAGTCGGCATATTGTTTTCCTTCCTTAAAAGGTGAAATTAAATCTCTAATATTTTTTTCTATCTCATCAATTGTTTTGTATTGATTTATAAATCTTAATACTTTATCTTGTTCATGCTGCATTTGATATTGTAACATACGAATATATGCCAACCGTTTAAGTTTTATAGTTTGCTTATTTTCATTTCCACTGTGTAACTTCACTTTACTCAGATCGACCAATACTTTTTTACCCTCAACTGTTGTCTCAACCCGTAAATCAGACAAATCTAAAATATTTCGTTTTTCAAGAATAGTGTGTTTCCATTGTTTATTGACTTTATCAAATTCACGAGTATATATTTCAAAGTCTCCTTGTATTTGTCCATTTTTATTTAATATACAAAGTGTTGCTAATTGTTTTATGCCGCGATCAATTCCAAAAATATAATAATCATCTGTTATTTCAAATTGTTGGTTAAATTGTTCTACAGATTCTTTTTGAGCAACTTTATCATTAAAGATTTTAACTTGTTCTTTACGTGATTTATAATTATCGTTTTGTGGAATATATTCGCAAAGTAAATGCGAAATCATCTGAAAACGGGAATAACGCTTTTCTTCCGGTTTAGGATAATTAGGAGTTGGATATCGATAAGATATTTTAAATTCAGGATGTAATCGGTAACAATTATTACTCTCAAAAATCTTTATCCAATCTTTCGTAAATTGATTTTTTGTTTTTTTATCTTGTCTTGTTAAGTCTTGATTAACAATAGGTAGTAACAGACATTTCTTTTCTGTTATCAATTTGTTCAGTGTCAATTTAGAAATATTGACAGATTCTAAAATATATCCTTTGGCATCTACTTCTTTGGCTATCGCTTCGTATGAATCACATCGCCTAAAATCCCATTTAAAGTTACTCCATTTTTGCTCTTTCGCCATACTCGAATTTGTAATACGTTGTATTACATAATTAAGAAAAATTTTATCCTTATTAATAACATCCCATTTCCCTTTTGGAAACGTCCAATTTTCATTGATATGAAATCCAGTATTGGAACCTTTTTTGTTTTTGAGAAATTTCAACAACGTTTTAGAGGTCAATGACTTTACCTGATAAATTTTCAACTCACCGTTGGGATCAGCTTCTAACTCAAAAATATCAGATGCATTTTCTCTATTATCATTTAATTGAGACAATAACAAATATTGATCGTTATTGCGATCTTCTACAATAACTCCGCAATGAGAAATTTTATTTATTTCATATTCTTCGTTAAATTTATCCCTAAGATTAGCAAATGCTTTACCAAATTTTGGAGCCAACTTTTTGAATGAATCCGTCAATTCTTTAAATTTAGATATTTGGTTTTTTTGCCGCCCTCTTAATTGTCCAATGGTTTGTTTCGCTGCCTCATATATGGTTTGTTTCGCTGCCTCATATTCTGATTGTTCAATGGTTGCTGAATTTTTATGCCATTTACAAATAATTTCTAAGGCTTTATATTCTTTTTTATATTCTTTTTTTGCCAATCTATCTTTGATCTCTTTAAATGTATTTTCTACTTTGTTAACATGAATATTTTTATCGTTTGGATTACCATGATCTAATGTTGCAAGATTTTCACGAACAAACAAAAGTGCGGAATATAACTTGAAATTATCATTAACAGATATATCCGTACCAAAAATATCTTTTAAAAATTCTTTACATTTGACATCTGGAAAATCTATATGTGGGTTATATTTACTTTTTGCCAATGACTCCCACGCATAATCGAATGCAACCTTCAAAGGATATTTGTACAAATTAAAATCCGTTTTATTTTGTAATTCTTTATAATCTTTTGACGGACTTTGTGGCTGACCGATTGCGTAAAATAGTTCTCTGAGTGTTTTTTTATCTTTTTTTTCTGTTCGTGCCAGATATGCTATAAGCGAAGGTTGTACTCCAGCTGGAATAGTTTTGTATTTAAATAATTGTACTTTTTCTATCAATGACAAATTATTAGCGTTTAGTTCTTGTTTTTTATCTTTAATATTTTTTATATAGTTAATGATTTGTTCAGTATTTTCATACTTTTTTACAAATTCCAACAAACCCAGTTCTTTAATTATATTCTTTATATCTTCATCTACCTTATTGGGTTGTTGTAACGCGGTATATTTATTTAATGTTACTCTACCATATTGGACATATCCGCCGTTTATTGCAAAGTAAATTTTCAAATTTTCTATTTGTTCTGATAATATTTTTTTGAATCCGTCATCAAAAACGAATCTCTGTAATTGTTCGTCAGTTTTGCTGTTTGTTAATTTTTCAATATCAGGAAAACAAATAGAGCCATTACAAAGAGGTTCAAGTGTATCGTTAATAAGATTTGTAAAAGATAAAAATAATTTACGTAACACTACTTCGTTCAATTTTTTATCGTCTCTATTTTGTTCATTAGCTACTTCAAATTGTTTTAATACAGAATTAACTTCATAAAATTTTCGTTTTGCTTTTTGAATATTTTCATTCCAGTAGTCGGTTATGTAATCTCGACGTTTCTTATTTTCATATTCATTGTTCAAACTTGACAATTTGATAACTTGAGACTGCGGTTTTTTGATAGTTTCAGATTCATTATTTTGTATTTTGTTCTTAATATTTTTTTCTCTCCAAAAACCGTCAAATCTTGCTTTACGTTCCAATTTTCGATAATAATCTTTAAGTACTGCTATTTGGTCATATCTGTTATAAAATTGTTCCCAATCATCGAGATATTTATGCATGTCGTCAAGACATTTACGAATTTCATCTAAGGGCAATTCTGTAAATGTCATTATTTCTTTATTTTTATCAGTTGTTTCCTTAATGATTTTTTGCTCTGAAATTTTTATAAGTTCCTGTAATTCAGTATGACTTTCATAAATTTCTCCTTCAAAACCATTTTTTCTTATTTTATTTCGTAATGTTAATCCGAATTTCAATGTTTTTGAGAGTTGGTACAAATTTACAAATTGTGTTAAATTTTTCATGAGTTTCCCCTTCTTTCTAGAAGTTGTTATCAGATTTGAAGCACATATTGTGCAAAATTTTAGTGCGGAGATCACACTGACTTCCGCATGATAATAGGTTTATCGACAGTTGCCAATATGAAATTTAGAAAAAATTAATTAAAAAAACACTAATACCCTGAAAAGAAAATTTTTTTGTGGCATGCATACCAAAATAATAAAATATGTAATATAGTAATATTTCAGTGGAATATTTCCAATTATTTTGAAAAATTTTTTGACCAACTTATTGTCACCTAATTTTAACAACAAAATAACCTCAATAGCAAAAAGATACAACATAGACGAACTCCTCATTAAAAGAATAAACGAATAATGAGGTAATAAGGTTTTATATTTTTTGGGGATTGATTACTACGGAGTCGGAAAAAAATGAGGTTGTTGGTGAAAAATGAACTTGAAGCCTTTTGAATATTCCACTGATATATTACGTAATATATTTTTTATTTGAGCAACAATATGCTCTCTATACAAAACCGAGAGAACACGCTGCATTGCATTGCCAATGTATTAGTTACTATTTCAGGTAATGGATATAACTGAGCACAATGACAAGGACATCAAAGAAACACGCTGAATCAGAACACAACTCGCTAATACCCTATCTACGACAGTAGAAATTAAATTTATATTGACATAATTCCAGCATATAAATTGATGGATTGTGTCAATACGATAAAAACTATAAAATTTTTTTGGTTCTGGTCAATATGTGTTTTTACACTATATATTATATGTAATCGTTAGGTATATATTTTGTTTTTTCAGTATTTTTTGCAAATAAGAAATAAATGAAAATATAAAACAAACTAACTCAAGTTCATAGTTAGGTACGAAATTAAAAAATTTGTAATATATCAGTGGAATTTTTGTTTTCCAGCTTTTTTTGGGGTATGAATTTTAAAACTAACATCATTTTCAACCTAATTTTTTCCGAACTAAACGATTCATCAAAAAAATCAGTAACCAAAGATGCTATGCATACCAACCTTATTCCCCAGTGGTTTCAAGTTAAATTTTTTGTTTTTTGGGCATGGTATAGGTGTTGTTGATTTATTTGTATCTAACTATTTTTTTGTCTGGTAAATAGCGGTGGACGGCAAAAACTAGACCAAAAATGGTCTTGTATAAGGTGGAGGATTTGAGTGTCAAGGAATTGATTGACCATTTTCAATCTACATTATTTTTTTAGTTTAATTGTTCGGAGCGGCAGGATTGATTGGTAAGAAATTTTGAGCCGTTTTATCATATTGCCCTCTTGGAACAATTTCTTTACAACGAAATTCTTTACTATGTTTTTTATCGGCAATCGGAATTATTTTCTGCAAACACTTTTGTCAAAAAATAA